>JBIIHZ010000242.1:0-4233 GCA_044235265.1 Candidatus Sericytochromatia bacterium | reverse complement strand
AGCGTGGGGGCAGCGGGAGCCGCCCGGGCGACGAGCGGGAGGGTCTGGATGGCGAGAACCAGGGCGATCGCCAGGCCAGCACGCATGTCACGCGTCTCGCAGGATGCGCCGCAACTCGCGTTCGACGACGTCGAGCCGCATGTCACGACCGATCGGATTGGCGGCCCGGGCCCTGAGCCGATGCCCGAGGTCGAGCATCCCCCGCAGGCAGGCCTCCTCGAACGGGGGGGCCTCGGCGACGACCTGGCCCGTGACATCGATGAGGCAGGAACTCCCCGCGTAGCCGAAGCCATCCTCGAAGCCCACCCGGTTGCAGTAGACGATGGGCATGGCCCAGAGATGGGCATAGGTGCCGAGCAGACGCTCGTAGCCCAGAGTCGAACCGGGCTGCTCTGCCGAGGCGAAGCCCCGGGCCGGGCTGGCACTGACCCCGATGAGCCACGTGGCCCCGTCGGCCGCCAGCAGGCTGGCGGTCATCGGGTGCCAGAGATCTTCACAGATCAGCAAGCCCCCCCGGCCCCAGCGCGTATCGAAGGCCCGGACCGAACGGCCTGCATCGAAGAATCGGGCATCCTCGAACATCCCGTAGGTCGGGAGGTGCACCTTCCGGTGGACGTGCAGGAGTTCGCCACCGGACCAGTAACCGGAGGCGACGTAACAGCGGTCCTGGTCGTCCCGTTCAACGAACCCGGCGACCACGTCCGCCTGGCGACTCACCTCGCGAAGCGGAGCGAGCAACGCATCATCGGTGCGCAGAGCCACCTCGGGCACGAGGTCCTTGAGAAAGTACCCCGTCAGGCTCAGCTCCGGGAAGACGACCAGGTCGGCACCCTGAGCGACCTGCTCGAGGGCGATCGCCACGTGACGCTCCAGGTTCGCCGCCAGGTCACCGAGCCGGGCGGTGGTCTGGGCGATCGCGACCGTCGGACTGCGCAGCGGCTCAGGGCTTCGCAAGCGCGTTGCGCCCGTTCTGGATGGTGTCGAGAGCCCGCGCGATCTTGGTCTCGAGCTGGCCAAGGACCTCTTCGGCGTACCGATCGGCCTCCGAGATCTGCTGCGCGACCGAGCGCTGGGCATCCTCCTGGATCCGGGTCGCCTCTTCCGTGGCCATCCGGACGATCTCTTCCTGGGACACCAGAGACTGCACGTGCGCGTGGGCCTGCTGCATCAGCGTCTCGGCCCGATTCTGGGCATCCGCGATGATGGTCGCTTCCCGCGAGACCAGCTCGCGAGCGCGCTCGAACTCAGCCGGCAGGACCTTGCGAAGCTCGTCGACGGCATCGAAGAAGCGCTCTTCGTCGATGACGGTCTTGCTGGTGAACGGGATCTTGATTCCGGTCTCCAGGAGACCGACGAGGTTCGCGATCAGCTGATCGACGGAGAATTTCGGAGCGTCGATGGACGTGTCCTCCACGGAGATCGGGGTCATCTTCACGAGAAACGTTCCCTCAGGCGTTGCGCGACGAGGTCCGGTACGAGTCCCTCGGGGGGGCCCCCGAGCGAGGCGATCTCACGGACCGTGCTGCTGGACAGATACAGGTGCTCGGCGGCGGTCATCAGGAAGACCGTCTCGAGCTGGGGGTTGAGCTTCTTGTTGGTGAGCGCGATGCGGAGCTCCGCATCGAAGTCGGACACGGCCCGGAGGCCGCGGATGAGGATGTGGGCCCCCTTCTGCCGAGCAAAGTCGGCCGTCAGGCCCGTGAAATGTTCGATGTCGACGCGGTCGAGATGGCGCGTGACGGCACGCAGCATCTCGACCCGTTCCTCGAAGGTGAACACGCACCGCTTGGTGGTGTTGGCCAGGACCGCCACGACGACGCGATCAAAGATCCCGTGCGCGCGCTCGAGAATGTCGATATGTCCGTTGGTGACCGGGTCGAAGGAACCCGGGTAGATGGCTATCGGCAAGCGGGCCTCGCGCAGCTCGGGTGAAGGGATCCCACGGTCAAAAATAACCTCCAGACGCCGAGCCGACAAGCGGATCAGACATCCGGAGATGCCCCGAGTGTCAGCGCTTCAGCCTCTGCTTGCGAAGGCGGATGGACTGGGGCGTCACCTCGACAAGCTCATCGTCCTGGATGTACTCCATGGCCCGCTCGAGCGGCATGTCCTGCGGGGGAGTCAGCCGGACGAGTTCCTCTCCACCAGCCGAGCGCATGTTCGTCACCTTCTTGGCCCGGCAGACGTTGATCTCGAGATCCTGCGGCCGGTTGTGTTCGCCGACGATCATGCCCGCATAGACCCGCGTGCCGGGCGCGATGAAGAACATCCCCCGGTCCTCGAGGTTCTGGATGGCATACGCCGTGCTGTCCCCCTGCTCGAAGGCGATGAGCACACCGTTACGCTGGGCCCCGATGTCACCCGCATGAGGACGATAGCCCACGAACGAGTGGGTCATGATACCTTCACCCCGCGTGACCCGGATGAAGTCGGACCGGAAACCGATGAGGCCCCGGGCCGGGATCTCGAACTCCAGGACCTGACGGCTCCCTTCCGAGACCATGCTGACCATGTCGGCCCGACGGGACCCGAGACGCTCGATGCAGGCTCCCTGGGTTCCGTCGGGAACGTCCAGCACCAGCCGCTCGTACGGCTCGAGCAGGCCCTCTTCTTCGGAACCATGGAAGATGACGCGCGGCTTGCTGATCTGGAACTCGTAGCCCTCGCGACGCATCGTCTCGACCAGGATACCGAGGTGGAGTTCTCCCCGTCCCGAGACCATGAACGAATCCGTCGTGTCCGTCTCCTCGACCCGCAGCGACACGTTGCGCTCGAGTTCGCGATTCAGCCGTTCGCGGATCTGGCGAGAAGTGACGAACTTGCCTTCCTGGCCGGCGAACGGGCTGTCATTGACCGAGAAGGCCATCTGGAGGGTCGGCTCGTCGATGGCGATGAGCGGCAGGGCCTCGAGGTTGTCGACATCGGAGAGCGTCTCCCCGATGTTCGCATCGGGAAAACCCGCCACGGCGACGATGTCCCCCGCACGCGCCTCACCGGTCTCGACCCGGTTGAGACCGAGAAAGGTGTACAGCTTGCTGACCTTGTTCTTGACGACGGAGCCGTCCGCCCGCATCAGGGCGAGCTGCTGCCCGGCCCGGAGCGTCCCCCGCTCGATGCGGCCGATGACGATGCGGCCCAGATACTCGGAATAGTCGAGCGTCGTGACCTGCAGCTGGACGGGCGCATCCAGGGCGGTGTCAGGCGCCGGGATGTGCGTCAGGATCGACTCGAAGAGCGGACGCAGGTCCTGACCTTCCACGTCGACCTCGTGGCTCGCGATGCCGCGAATGCCGGAGGCAAAGACCGTCGGAAACTCGATCTGGTCATCGTCGGCCCCCAGGTCGATGAAGAGGTCGAGGACGCGATCGAGCACCTCATGGGGCCGCGCGCCGGGACGATCCATCTTGTTCAGGACCACGATCGGTCGCAGCTTGCGCTCCAGGGCCTTGCGAAGCACGAAGCGCGTCTGGGGCATGGGGCCTTCGAAGGCATCCACGATGAGCAGACAGCCATCGACCATCCCGAGGACGCGCTCCACCTCCCCGCCGAAGTCCGCGTGGCCCGGCGTGTCAACGATGTTGATCTTGTGGTCGCCGAAGCGGACGGCGGTGTTCTTCGCGAGGATGGTGATCCCCCGCTCCCGCTCGAGATCGTTCGAATCGAGGACGCAGGCCTCGACCTTCTCGTTCTCGCGGAAAACGCCCGACTGCTTGAGCAGCCCATCGACGAGGGTGGTCTTGCCATGGTCGACGTGAGCGATGATGGCGACGTTACGGATGTTCGCGGAATCCATTGAACCTCTGGGCATCAGATCTTGAGCGGAAGACATCCTGCCATTGTGCGGTCTATCACGTGCGAAGTCAAAGCCTTTTCCGCCGCACCGGGACATCCTGCCACCTTGGCGGTGAGGAAGGGGATCTGTTAAAATTTGTTATGACTGTCACACCGCATCACCCCGGGAGAACCGATGTCCAGCGACGTCGCGGCAGGTGAGAAGGCCCAGGCGACGTTCGGGGGTCTGCGAGCCGGCCAGGCTTATTTCTATGCCGTGATCGTCCTCGGGCTGAGCCTGCTGACGCTCAGCACCGCACTTCATCCCGCGTTCGGGCACCTGGTCACGCCGCTCTTCTGGTTGCTGGCGCTGGTCGGGGTTTGCACGGAAGTCTTCGCCGTGCCCCTGCCCCGGGGCGGTCACCTGTCACCGGCCTTCGCCATCATCTTCGCCTGTCTCAT
>JBIIHZ010000241.1:0-4239 GCA_044235265.1 Candidatus Sericytochromatia bacterium | reverse complement strand
TCGTCAACACCTGTGGCGTCCCCATCGTCCTGCACCACGCGTCGCAACTCGAGGACACCGAACTCAGCGTGGCGATCGCGGTGGGCGTGGCCAAGGTGGCCATCGGGACGGAGCTGATGGCCGCTTTCACCCGGGCCGTCCGGGAGGCGTCCCTGCGCGATCCCGACGAGATCGACCCGCGGGTCCTCCTGGCAGCCGGACGGAGTGCCATCCGGGACCTCGTCTCCTCGCGCATCCGCCTGTTCGGAAGCGCCGGCAAGGCCACCCTCGCGGGCATGAAGATCCTCGCGTGATGCCCGTCATGACTTGACATGTGGACGTTACAACTCCGGTCTCTCCGGGTTCAAGAAGAACACGGAGAGGAGGTCCTCGATGGACAAGGAAACGGGTACCCCCGGGGACGAATGGTCCTTCCTTCAAGACAATCCCACGGGCACCGACCCCCAGACCTCGGACTGGCGATTCCGGAAACTGGAGGCCGAGTCATCGCACGGGGCACGCCTGCTCGGTCGCTCGTCGCGGCGGCGGTTCTCGTCGACCTCGGTCGCGGCTCCACCCCTCGAGGAGCGTCTCGAGAAGCTGGGCTGGTCCGTGCTGAATCCCGACAGGTATCCCACCAGGACCCCGTGATCTGCGGACGCCGGTCAGCGCGTCCCCACGGACGGGGCAAGCCCAGACCGGAGGCAACGTGTTCCGCTGGATGATGGGGGCTCTGACCCTCCTGGCTCTGGCCGCTCCTGCCAGAGCCTATCCCACTGCACTCATCACCGTCCCGACGGCTGGCATCCAGCCGTTCAAGGGGTATCACCTGGGGCTTGCCGCGGCCCTGCAACGGACGGGTAGCGAGTCACCTCTGGCGATGGCTTCCCTGGCCGTGGGGCTGACACCCTGGTTCCCGCTGACGGAGACGCTCTCGGCCGGCGCCCTCGAGGCAGGCGTGGACCTGTACTATCCATTTCCCTTCGAGAACGGGCTCTACCCCGCCAGAGGCCTCACCTCGGCCACCGGCCCCACGCTGGCACAGCCGCACCTCAAGCTGGGATTGCTCCAGGAAACGGACTGGCTGCCGGGCCTCGCTGCTGGCGTGTACGGCATTGCCCTCCCCGACTGGCAAAACTCGGCCAACCTGGTGCATCTGAGCCTCTCCCGCACCGTCACGATCGCGGGAATCGACCTCGGACAGTGGACGCTCGCCGGATACCACGGCAACCCGGGAGTCCTGCGTGGACCGACGAACGAAGACGCCTCCAACGGCTTCATGCTCGGGTTCTTCAGAAACCTGCCATACGACCTTTACGTGATGGCCGACTACACCTCGGGTCAGCACCGGACGGGGGGGCTGAACCTGGCTCTGGGCTGGGCCATCAACGAGCGCCTGAGCCTGACCGTCGGGGGCTTCACGGCCAACGCGGGGGAGGGTGAGGACAAGGCCCTGATGCTGCTGGATTACGTGGACGAACTCACGTTCTGACCATGACCGGAGCCGAACCATGTCGCAAGCACTCTGGATAGTTCCGGGAGCAGCTCTCGGGGCTCTCGCGCGTTTCGCACTCGCCGAGGGACTCTCGGGCCGCCTCGGGGACGCGTTTCCCTGGGGGACGCTGGCCGTGAACTGGATCGGATGCGTCCTGATGGGCCTCCTGGCGGGGGCGATCGCCAGCCGTGCCCCCTGGGCTCACGAGGGGATGTCCCTGTTCCTGGGCGTGGGGTTTCTCGGCTCGTTCACGACGTTCTCGACCTTCGGTCTCGAGACCGTCCGGTTGCTGCAGGCGGGCCAGGTGGGCCTGGCCGCGACCTACGCGATCGCCAGCATGGTGGGCGGCCTCGCCGCCACGTGGCTGGGACTGCGGCTGGCATGAACCGACCGGGTTCCTGTCAGCTCCCCCGAGCTTCTTCGACCTGCTCGACGAGATGCCACGGCATCGTGGCATACACGTCGGTGAACATCGTCTCGAGGGCCGGCTGGGCCTCGTGTTCCGCGGCCTCGGAGGCCTCCAGGACCTCGAGGCGCGTCTGTTCCTGAGCGTCGGTGGCCCAGGAGTCGTCCCATGCGCCGGCTTCGCGCATCCTGCGCTCGAGCACCAGCAACGGGTCGCGTTCGCGCCACACCTCGACCTCGGCCGGATCGCGGTACTGGGACGGGTCGTCGGAGGTGCTGTGAGGGCCCACGCGGTACGTCAGGCATTCGATCAGGGTCGGTCCCCCGCCGGCGCGCGCCTTCTCGACGGCGGCTCGAGCAGCCTGGTAGGTCTCGACGAAGTCGTTGCCATCGACCTGGACGCCGTCGAAACCGTAGGCGAGCGCCTTCTCGGCGAAGGAGCCCGAAACGGTCTGGACCCGCGTGGGAGTCGAGATGGCCCAGCCATTGTTCTGGCAGACGAAGAGGGTCGGGGTGCGGTAGACGCCCGCGAAGTTCATGGCGACGTGAAAATCGCCCTGGCTGGAGGTGCCGTCGCCGAAATAGGCCATGGTCACGACGGGGTCGCGTCGGAGCTTCGCGGCCCAGGCCGCCCCGACGGCCTGGGGGATCTGGTTGCCCAGCGGCGCCGAAGAGCAGACGAAGTTGACCTCACGGAACGAGTATTCGGGGGGCAGGTTGCGTCCGATGACGTTGTCGGCCCCGTTCGCGAAGATATGGTCGAAGAGGGCCTTGAGGGGCACGCCCCGGTACAGAGGCACGGGATGCTCGCGGTAGGTCGGAAAGACCCAGTCCTGCGCTTCCAGGGCGGCTGCCGTCCCGAGGATGGCTGCCTCCTGTCCGAGACACCCCAGCCACGAGTGGATGCGCCCCTGGCGCTGGAGATTCGTGGCACGCTCGTGGACGTGACGCATCGTCAGGATGAGGCGATACACGCGGCGGAGCAGGTCGTGTGACGGCATCGTCACGGGACTCGCGGGGCTGGAAGTCACAATCATCGGGACCTCTTGCATGGGCGGGACGAACGTTCAGGAAACCGGGGGAAGCGTGGCGACGAGGCGCGCCACCCGCTGGACGGCCGTGGCCAGTTCAGAGCGGGTGTTCAGGAGGTCGGGACAGAAACGCCAGTGGGGGCCTCGCGCATCCGTCACGACGCCGACCTCCCGGAGTCGCTTCGCAAGCAACGGAGCCTGCTCGTGGCGGACCAGCACGAAAGCTCCGCGATCGGTCGTGCCCCCGAGGGCGGGGATCCCGACCTCGCGAAACAGGCGAACGAGCTCTCGCTGTTGCTGGAGGGAATACGACCGGAGGCGCTCGATCCCGACCCCGTGGACGAACTCGAGCCCGGCAAGCGCCTGGAAGGGCGCCAGGACCGGGGGAGTGGACTCCTGCCAGCCCTCGACACCCTCGGCGTAGAGGGCACGGTCGGGACGCGCATACTGGAAGGGCGCGGCCTTGGCGAACCAGCCCGTCTCGAGAGGCAGCCGCGACTCTTCGAGGATGCGGGGACTGACGTAGAGCCAGCAAGCTCCGGCGGTGCCCCTGAGGTACTTGTAGGAGCCTCCGATGGCGTAGTCGACCCCGAGAGCCGTCACGTCGAGCGGCAGGACGCCCGCATGGTGGTAGGTGTCGAGCAGGACCCGGGCACCGGCCCCGTGGGCGATCGCCACGAGTTCCTCGAGACCCTGGAGGACCTGACCGGTCTGGAAGAACACCGACGAGACGACGACGAGGTCGGTGCGGGACGAGATGGCCGCGCGCAGTGCCGCCGCATCGAACACGCCGTGGGCATCCGGTGCCACCCACGTGATGATGGCCCGGCGACGATCGGCATGGGCCTTGAGGATGAAGTCGATGGAATCGAACTCGCCTCGGGTCGTGACGATCCGGACCGGCCGATCGTACGTGCTGAGGACGGCCCGGAGCCCCTGCCCTGCGCTCGTACGAAAGGCGATCGTCTCGGGACCGGGAGCCCCGATGAGCCGGGCGACCCCCTCCCGGAAACGTCTCTGGCCCTCGAGCCAGACCTCCCAGGCGTCGTCGAGATGCATGGTCCAGGCCTCGAGGGCCTGCTGGACGTCCTGCATGGTGCGATCGAGCGGGCGGCCCAGGGAATGGTTGGCCAGGTAGACGAGGTCGGGTGAGGCCGCGAGGACGCGCGAGAACAGCGGCCACAGGCGATGCCGGACGCCCTCCTCGGTGAGCGGCCCCGTTTCGAGGGAGGCGAGTGCCCCCGCCAGATCACCGGATACGGGAAGATCGGAAGGGGAGGACTTCATGCGCCGATCTCCGTGCGGACGTCGAACAGTTCCGGGAAGAAC
>JBIIHZ010000014.1:0-13473 GCA_044235265.1 Candidatus Sericytochromatia bacterium | reverse complement strand
TGGAGCGCAAGACGAGGTCCGCGAGTTCCTTGTCGGTGTAGCCAGCCTCTCCGAGAGCCTTGCCGATGTCCTCCATCTGGGCCTGGATCTTCTCGCGGCTATCGGGATTGGCGGCTGCAAAGGCGGACAGGGCGATGAGCGTGGCCTCGGCCTCGGCATCGAGTGCTTCGCGGGCCTTGGCTTTTTCTTCGGGCGTGGAGGCCTTGCCGGCGGTTTCGAGAGCCTTTTCGAGGGCATCGAGTCGGTTGTTGACGTCGGCAGCCGTCACCCTGGGCAGGTTGGCGGGGTCGGCGGCGGGGCCAGCCTTCTCGCGGGCGGCTTCGAGCATGGCCTTGGCGGTCTGCTCGTCGACGTACTCGTTGATGGCAGGTTTGCCGCTGGCCAGCTTGTAGGACTGCGTGATGCCGTTCTTCTGCTTGAAGTCGATGACGGCGAGGCTGGTGGCCTCGTCGAAGCTTCCGGAAGGCTCGACGTCGTAGCCGAGCTGGCGCAGGAGGCCCTGGAGTTCCTTCACGTCCTCGGGGCTACCGGCATCGGGGCCGATCGCGTTCTCGGCATACGAGGCGACTTCCTTGCGGAAGGCCTCGAGGTTCTCGGGCGTCTGGAGAATGCCGTACTTGTCTGCGGCGAGTCCGTCATCGGCCGGCAGGTCCCGGACGCCTTCGAGGCGGCCCAGCGAGCTCAGGGCGAGCGCGGGTTTGAGGAGGCCTCCCTTGAGGGGCAAGGTGGCGATCTCACCGAGCGTCATGTCCGGCAGGCGTCCCAGGAATTCACCGGCGCCCTGGATCGATCGGCGTACAGCCTCGGCCGGGACTTCCCAGGCCCGTCGGATGGGCACGTCGCCGATGTGACGCATACCGTTACCGATGTTCCGGGCCCCGTCCCGGATGATCTTGCCCACGCCTTCGCCAGCCCGACCGATGACCCGGAAGGGGTAGGTCGCGACCTCTCCGATCGCTTTCGGGATATCCTTCAGGGGGGTATCGCCGACACGTCGGATGATGTCCCCCACCCGGCTACCGGCTCCGCCAGCCTTGCCTCCCGCCGCGATCGCCGTTCCCGCACCGGCAGCTCCGGCCAGGACCGCATCCGCGTGTTCGATCAGGCCGAGCGTGCTCGTCATGACCCGGGCGCCATCCGCGCCGACCAGCGCCACGTTCTTCGCGTTCGCGGCAGCCGTCGCGTAGCGCATCGCGCGGGCTGCACCTGCCTCACCCCCCGTGGCGGCAAGCTTCGCAGATCGCTCGAGGATCCGGCCGAGCTGTTCGAGCTTCGCTGCCTCGGCCAGGGCGCCTGCGGCACGCAGGGCCCCCGCCTTCGAGGTCGCATTCGCTGCCTGGGTCGCGAGCCGGCTCGAGATCTCCGCCCCGCGTGCCGTCACCTCGGCCACCTTGCCACCCCGGCCCAACCCCCGGACGGCATTGAGGACTCCCGCCCCGCGTGCCGTCGCCGTGGCCGTCAGGCCTGCGCCCTTGGCTCCGCCGCTGACCACCCCGCCACCCACGAAGAGCGAGCCGATCTCGACGATGCCGCGACCGAATGCGACACCGGGACGGCCCTCGGCCATCGCCTGCTTGTAGGGATTGACGATGGCATTCACGAGATCGCCCGGATGGGTGAGGACGTGACCGATCCCTTGCACCGTCTGGATGGGGTGCGTGATCGCGGTGACGACCCCCGACACCATGTCCCCGATGGCCTGCCCACCGCCGACGAACACGTCGCCGATGTGGCCGAAGAGGTTCCGTTCTTCGCGTTCCGCGGGCAATTCCAGTCCGGCGGGAAGCCCGAGGTCAGCCTCGGCGGGCGATGCCGGTTCGGGCAGGGAGCCCGGCAGCCGGGGATCGGGGATGGAGCCGCCCTGACGGATCGAGGACAGGTTCGACACGGTAGCCTCCTCGCGATCGCCCGGGTGAGGGGGGCCAGCGATCGCCATGCGTTAAGTCAGGTTTAATCCACCTGAGGGGGTTCGATGATCTTGTACCCGGAAAGGAGGCCCGATCGTCCGATTCCGTGCATCCGGACGCGGTAAGTTTTCGCTAATCGAAGGTTAAGTGACGGTCAAGCGTCTGAATGACGGCTCTGGCAGCTCCGGCAGCGCCCGCTCAGCTTGAACTGCACGTCGAGCAACGTGAAACCGAACTCGGCCGCCTTGGCCCGGCTGGCCGCCTCGAGTTCCGAGGCCGGGAATTCCACCGTCGTGCCACACGAGACGCACACGAGATGCTGGTGAGGCTCCTCGTCTCGCACCGCCTCGTAGTATTTCTGGCCCTCGGCGAACTCGACTTCCCGCAGGAGTCGCAGCGAGGCCAGGAGCTTGAGCGTCCGGTAGGCCGTTGCGAGGCTGATGCGGGGTTCCTCGTGGGCGAGTCGCTGGTACAGGTCCTCCGCGCTCAGGTGGGTGCCCTCGGGCAGCCCCTGGAACAGGTCGAGGATCCGTTCGCGCTGGGGGGTCACCCGGTAGCCGCGTCCGCGCAGGTCGAGCCGGGTGCGCTTCTCGTCGGTCGGGCCGGTCGGGCTCATCGTCATGCGGCGTGCTCGAGCGGCAGGGTGATATGGAAGGTGGTTCCCACGTTCACGGTGCTTTCGACCTCGATCGTGCCCCCGTGGGCCACGATGATGTCCTTGACGATCGACAGGCCAAGTCCCACGCCACCCGTCACGCGCGAGCGACTCTTGTCGACCCGGTAGAAGCGGTCGAAGATCCGCGGGCGGTCGATCTCGGGGATCCCGATGCCCGTGTCGATCACCTGGATCCGGAGCGCGTTCGCGTCCCCGTCGAAGGTGACGTCGAGCGTGACGGTCCCCGAGGCGGGCGTGAACTTGATCGCGTTGTCCACGAGGTTGATCAGGACCTGCTGGATGCGATCCCGGTCGCCCCGGTAGGTGGGCAGGACGGCCGGGCAGTTCAGCACGAGGGTCACGTGGTTCAGGTCAGCATGCGGTTCCAGGGTCGTCTTGACCTCCTGGGCGAGCTCCGGGAAGGTGAAGTCGGCCAGGTGCAGCGTGGGACGGCCATGCAGGTTGGCCACGACGAGGAGCTCGTTGACCAGCCGGGTGAGGCGATCAGCCTCCCGCTGGATGTTGCTCAGGAACTTGGCCCGCATCTTCTCGTTGCTCATCGCGCCGAGCTGGAGGCTCTCCGCGGCCATCCGGATCGAGGTCAGCGGCGTCCGCAGTTCATGAGAGACGTTGGCGACGAACTCCTGCTGGAGGTTGGCCAGGCGATGGATGGCCGTCCAGTTGTGAACCAGCAGCACGACCCGGTTCTCGATGCGCCCCGTCGTGAGCCCCAGCATCTGCTCGGGCCACCAGGTGGGGGAGAGCTCGAGGTGCGCTTCGGTCTCGGAACGTGCGGCCTGCAGGAATCCGGCGACCGCGGGATCCGTCAGGAGCTGCTCCAGGCGCAGAGCACCCGCTTCGTCGGGGCGTTCATGGGGTTCGCTGAGCAGCTGCAGGAGGGCCTGATTCCGGTAGACGACCTGCTCGCCGTCGAGGATCGCGATGCCATCGAGCAGGCGAGGCAGGAGGGAGACATCGTCCTGGGTGGGGGTGGTCACGCGGGCATCCTGGCTGAAAGGTCGAGGGAACCGCGCGAAGTATACCACGCAGCGTGATTGACTTCGCACGATCCGTCGATCTATGATGATCGGGTTACGAAAACGGCATAAGTGGAAGTCCTCTTCTCACCTTGCAGCGTCCGCTCGCCAGGTTGCCGGTTCCAAAGTGAATCGCCTTGCGGTTCGCATCCTGGTTCCGGGCAAGAGGGTGACCTCTGCCCGTTTTGTTTTCTGTGGAGGATAAGGCCATTCTGAAGGAACGTGACACCACCCTGATCAACGAGCGGATCCGGGCACGCGAGGTGAGAACCATCGCTGAGGACGGAAGCCAGCTCGGCATCCTGCCGACCCGTGAGGCGCTGCGCATCGCTCAGGACAAGGGTCTCGATCTGGTCATGGTGGCCATGGATGCCTCCCCGCCCGTGTGCAAGATCATGGATTATGGTCGGCACAAGTTCGAGACCGAGAAGAAGAACAAGGAAGCTCGCAAGAAGCAACACGTCGTCAGCATCAAAGAGTTGACCGTTTCCTACAAGATCGGTCAGCACGACTACGAGGTTCGCCTGCGGGCCATCCAGAAGTTCATCGCCGACGGTGACAAGGTCAAGGTGACCGTCCGGTTCCGTGGACGCGAGATGCAGCACACCGATCTCGGTGCGCAGCTTCTCCAGAAGTTCGCGCAGGATGTCAAGGACATCGCCGTCATCGAGCGAGATCCCAAGCTCGAGGGTCGTACCCTCTTCCTGATGCTCGCTCCCAAGAAGGAGAAGTAACCCTCATGCCCAAGATGAAGACCCACCGCTCCTCGGCCAAGCGGTTCAAGGTGACGGGTTCCGGCAAGGTCATGCGCCGCAAGGCCTTCCGCAAGCACCTGCTCGTCGGCAAGGATGGCAGCCGCGTCCGTCGCATCAGCGGCGAAGCCACCGTCAGCGATTCGGACGCCAAGCGCGTGCGCGAAGCGCTCCCCTACGTGTCCTACAGCCGCTAAACCCCGCCTTTACCCTCAGGAGACATCCCCATGCGCGTCAAGCGTGGCAATATCAATCGCAACCGCCACAAGAAGGTCTTCAAGCTGTGCAAGGGCTTCCGCGGCTCGCTCAAGAAGATCTTCCGGGCAGCCAACCAGGCCATGATGAAGTCGCTCCGGTATGCCTACAAGCATCGCCGGACCAAGAAGCGCGACTTCCGTCGCCTCTGGATCACCCGAATCAACGCAGCGGCTCGCCTCAACGGCCTCAGCTACAGCCAGCTCATCAACGGCCTCAAGAAGGCCCAGGTCGAGATCAACCGCAAGATCCTCGCCGACCTGGCCGTCCGGGATGCCGACGCCTTCGCGCGTCTGGCCACCGTGGCCAAGGAGAAGCTCTCGGCCTGATAACCGGTTTCCGGTTCGCAGCCAGTCCGTCTCGCGTTCACCGGCCCCCTCGGGGCCGGTGAACGTCCTTTTTCGAGGCGGACAGCACCCGCGGCGTGCGGACCCAGCGCTCGCGCCCCGGCCAGGCGATCGCCAGGACCGTCGCCCGTACGACGTCGAACGCGAAGCCCCAAAGTCCCGAGAGTCCGGGCAGCCGTTGCTCGAGCTGTCGCACCCCGATCATCAGGTGAAGGGCGAACCCTGCAGCCCCGAGGCCCAGCAGCCCCCTTTCCACGGGGCCTCCGTGTCCGGGCCACCAGGTTTGCAGGTTTCCGAGTCCCAGGCCCACTCCGACCCAGAGCCGCGGCGGCAGGAGGGCGATCCAGGCCAGCTGCCGTGATCGGGCGATCAGCGATCCGGTACCGGGCAGGCATGCCCGGAAGAGGGTGCTCCAGGCGAGGCGCCACTTGCCCCGGATCCAGCGGGTGCGCTGTCGGACGAGGTCGTCTCCCGTGGCCGTCTTGCCGTCCAGGACCCGGGCCCCGGGTGCCCAGCCCACGGCCACGCCGTCCCGTGCCAGAGCGAGCTGCCACTCGAAGTCCTCGACCAGCGTGCGCGTCTCCACGAGCAGCCGCTCGAGGGTGGCTGCCGTGAAGGCCGTCGCCGAGCCCGAAAGAGTCGGTCCCGCTCCCCACCACGTGAGCCCCGGGGCCATGACCCCGTGATGGACCGCCTCGGCCAGACCGTCCGGTCCGCTCGCCCCTTCGAGACTGCCGGCCTCGCGGACCCCTTGCACGACGTCGTAGCCGAGACACCAGGTCGCACGCCAGGCTTCCGGTGCACCTGCCCGGACCACGTTGTCGGCGTCCAGCACGATCACGAGGTCCTGCGGCCCGAGATCGGCGGCGAGGCGCTCCCGGAGCCAGGCGAGGGCTGCCCCCTTGCCGAGTCCCGTCGTCCCTGCCCGCTCGTGGACCCGTGCCCCGGCTTCCCGTGCCAGGTGAGCCGTGGCATCCGAGCAGGCATCGGCCACCACCTCGCAGCGGGCACCGGGATCGAGGCGCCGGATGCGCCGGACCGTTCGCCCGATGACCCGCGCCTCGTCGTGGGCTGCGATCCAGTACCACACCCCGGCTGGTGCAGGACGTGGCCCGCAGGCCGGGAGACGGGCGAACGGCGAGGGGATCCGTCTCGCCTGCAAGAGGGCTCCGATCGCCAGGACCCCGTAGACCCAGCCCAGGGCCCCCGCCCAGCAGATGAGCCCGTGCAGGCAGATGCCGAGCAGGCTGGTTCCGGGAAGGGCGGTCATCGTGGCAAGCATGCCGCGTACAGGGCGGCCATGCGCCGTTCCCAGTCCGCAGGCGCGTGGTGATGGGCCACGTGGTCACGTCCGCGTCGGCCGCACGTCTCTCGCAGCGAGACCGAGCTCAGGAGCCGCTCGAGGGCGATGCCCAGGGCCTCCGGATCGTCCGGCGAGACGAGCAGTCCGCCACCGCTCGCCACGAGCACCTCTTCCAGGCCATTCACCGCTGTCCCGATCACCGGGCGAGCGTGCGCCATCGCCTCCAGGGCGACGTAGGGCAATCCCTCCCAGCGACTGGGCAGGACCACCAGGTCCGTCTGGGCCAGCAGGTCGGGGGCGTCCGGTCTGTCTCCGAGCCACCGGATCCGGCGCGCGAGTCCGAGGATCCTGGCTCGTCGTTCGAGGTCATGCCGGATCGGTCCGTCCCCGATGATCCAGGCCTCCCAGCCGTCCGGCCCGGGCAGATCCGCCAGGGCCTCCAGCAGAACGTCCACGCCCTTCTGCCAGGTCAGGCGTCCCGCGAACCCGATCCGGAGTCGCCGCGGGGCCCGCACCCGGAGCCGCGGCCAGGGCGGCAGGGCGATCGCGTTGGGGACGACTTCCACGCGTGGAGTCGCGAGCAAACCCAGCCGCAGGCCCAGCCGGCGGTCGGCTTCTGCGACGCAGACCACCTGCCTGGCAAGCCCCGTGGCCAGTCTTTCCAGCAGCCACGAGCCGGCGTATTCCGGGAGAGGTCGCCCCGGGTGCCAGCTCCAGCCGTGGACCGTGTACAGCAGGGGACGCCCCGTGAGCAGGCACGGCCCGAGCGAGCGAAGGGCGGCAGCGAGTCCGTGTGCATGGACGAGATCGTGAGCCACGACGGTCGAACGGGATGGAGCCAGGGCCGTACAAACCTCGGATTCGAAACCGTGGCGCCCCATGGCCTCGATGAGCTGGCCGAGGTGGGTGCTGCCCCCCCCGGTCGCCGTGCTCGCGATGACCTGGAGGACCCGCGCGCCCATCGTTCCCCTCCCATCTGGACCCGGGGTCCAGCTTCGCTCACGGAGGGGGTGATGCGCACGGCCAGTTCGGCCAGCGTCAGAGATTCGAGGCGAAGAACCCGGCGGGTTCCTGGCTGGCGACCGGACCGGCCTCTTCGATGGAGGCGGGTCCGGCCGGGGTCTCCCGCACCGGGATGGCGGGCAGCGAGACGGTGAAGGTGGCGCCCTTGCCCGGTTCGCTCTCGACGGCGATCTGTCCGCCATGCAGGTGGACCAGGTGCCAGGCGATCGCGAGGCCGAGGCCCGTCCCCCCGTGAGGGCGGGTCGTGCTGGCGTCGACCTGGTAGAAGCGCTCGAACAGCCGCGACTGGTGCTCTCGCGGGATTCCCGGGCCCTCGTCGCTCACCCGGACCTGGACCCGATCCCCGGACCGTTCGGCCTGGATCCGGATCCGCCCGCCGTCCGGGGTGAACTTGAACGCATTCGACAGCAGGTTCCCCAGCACCTGGGTCAGCTTCTCGAGGTCGCCCTCGATCTCCGGAACGCTCTGGCCCATCACCTTCTCGAAGCGGATGTTCCGGCGGATGGCCTGGGCGTCGAAGAACTGCATGCTCTGGTCGACCCACAGCGACACGGACAGCGGAAGGCGTGCGAGCTGGACGCGGCCACCTTCCAGGCGCGCGAAATCGAGCACGTCGTTGACGAGGTGGTTGATGCGTTCGGCCCCGCGGGCTATCTTCTCGAGGGCCTCCGTCTGATCGGTCGTCAGCGGGCCGAACATCTCTTCCTTGAGGCACGAGGCGTAGGCCAGGATATGGTTCAGGGGCGTCCGGACCTCGTGGCTGATGTTCGCCACGAGGCGCTCCTGCTCCAGGCGCTGACGGTCGATTTCTTTGCGGCTGACCTCGAGCTGTTCGCGCTGCAGACCGAGTTCGTCTTGCAGGGTCCGCTGCAGGCGCGCCTCGCTCGAGAGATCCTGGATCATGACGATCCGGCGCACCACCCGGTGTCCAGGGTCACGGAGGGGCCAGACGGTCATGCGGTGATGCGTCTCTGGCGGTCCGGGACGGATGATGGCTTCGGTCCACACGTCCTCGGCGTCCCAGGGCGGGCGCCGGATGGTGACGGGCAGGAATGCGGCCAAGGCCCGGAAGATGTCGTCGTTCCCGGCGCCGGGTGCGAGGCCGAGCAAGCGCCGGGCCGAGCGGTTGAGGATCCAGGCATGGCTGGCCAGATCGTGAATCCCCGTGGCCACGTCCATGGCATCCAGCATCTCCTGGAGGCCCGAAGAGGCAACGGTTCCGCTCACCGCCGCCGCACAGGCGACGGGCTCGGTCGGCTCCACCCGCTCGGTCCGGGAGGGCGAGGGTCTCCGTCCCGTGGCGAGCAGGAAGCCACCTGCAAGCCCCAGTCCACCGGCCAGGCCGGCCGTCATCAAGAGGGTGTCCATGGGAGGCCCTCCCGTGGCCGCCGCTGCTCCCGTTTCCGAGATGATGCTAGCACGATTCTCTTGATCTTGAGTCATGGCGGGGCAGGCTTTCCGCCCTTGTCCCGGGGATCGGGCTGCGCTAGCTTGGGCCTCGCGGGAAGACACCCTGGCGGGGAGGCGACGTGCGGGAAGCTCACGGGCCCGAGGCACGGGGAGGCGTGGAGGACGAGGTTCACGTCGGTGGGGAGGTCTACCGGGTGGACCGCGACCTGTCGGCGCTGCTGGCGGGGGGCTTGCCGGCCGTCCTGGTCACCTGTCGCCACGGGCGGGAGGTGATCAAGCAGGAGCAGGCCTTCCTCGTCACGGATCTCGATGGGAACGTCCATCCCGGCTGTCGGTGCGGGATGGGCCTCTACGTCAGCGATACGCGTTTCCTGAGTGGATGGTGTTTCCGGATCGAGAAAGAGTGGCCCACCTTGCTGGCCCACTCGAGCGAGTGGATGTACCTGGCGCGCAGCGAGTTCATGAACCCGCCTCTCGTCCTGGGCGAACGTCACGTGCCGCAGGAAACCCTGCACGTCGCCCGGGAGCGGGCGATCGCCGATGGTGTCCGGGAGCGGCTCCGCCTCGTCAACTTCAACCCGTTTCCCGTCGACCTCATGCTCGATCTGGAGTTCCGGGCCGATTACGCGGACATCTTCGAGGTGCGGGGCTGGCAGCACGTGCGCCAGGGGCTTCACCTCCGGCCGCGTCTCGAGGAGCGCGCTCTCGTGCTCGCCTATTACGGTCAGGATCGGGTCTTCCGCCAGACGCGCATCGAGTTGCAGGGCGGGGACGCGGTCCAGGTCGAGGCGCTGCCCTCGGCGCACGGGGCCACGGGAGGGCACTTCGCGGTGCGCCTGACCGTCCCGGGAGGGGGTGGCTCGCGCGAACTCGAGTTGCATATCGATCCCCGTCACGCCCATGCCGAGATCGTGCCCGTCCAGGTCGACCCCCGTCCCTTCGAGGTCTTCGTCGCGGGCCTCGAGAGCGTGCATCAGGCGCGTCGCGGGGACCAGACCCGGATCACCTCCTCGCATGCCTTGCATGACCTCGTGCTCTCTCGCGCCAACCGGGATCTGCTGGCCCTGACCTCCGGCTTCGAGACGGGCCCCTATCCCGCCGCGGGGATTCCCTGGTACACGGCTCCCTTCGGACGTGACGCGATCGTCACGGCGCTCCAGTCGCTGGTCCTAGGCCCCGAGCTGGCGATCGGGACGCTCCGCTTCCTGGCCGCGCACCAGGCGCGCGAGGACGACCCCATGCACGACGCCGAGCCCGGGAAGATCCTGCACGAGGTGAGGTACGGGGAACTCGCCAACCTCGGGCGCATCCCTCAGACGCCCTACTACGGCTCCGTGGATGCCACTCCCCTGTTCCTGATCTTGCTGAGCGAGACGTACCGCTGGACCGGGGACCTCGAGCTGGTCCGCGAACTGTGGGACGCCGTCGAGGCGGCCCTCATGTGGATGGAGGTGTACGGGGATCTCGACGGGGACGGTTTCGTCGAGTATGTCCGGCGATCGCCCCTGGGTCTCGTCGTGCAGGGCTGGAAGGACTCGCCCACCAGCGTGATCCGACCCGATGCCACCGTGCCCGACGGTCCCATCGCCCTGGCCGAGGTCCAGGGCTACGTCTGCGAGGCCAAGCGCCGGATGGCCGAACTCTGCTACGCCCTCGATCTACGGATCCTGGGCGATCGCCTCGCCCGCGAGGCCCGGGACATGGCCCGGGCCTTTCACGAGGCCTTCTGGCTCCCCGACGAGGGGTACTATGCGATGGCCCTCGACTCGGCCAAGCAACCCGTCCGGACCCCCTCCTCGAATCCCGCTCACGGCCTGTGGTGCGACATCATCCCCGAGGAGGTTCTCCCCCGGGTCGTGGAGCACCTGATGGCTCCCGCGATGTTCAGTGGCTGGGGCATCCGCACCCTCGCGGCCGACAGCCCCGTCTACAACCCGATGAGCTACCACAACGGTTCCGTCTGGCCCCACGACAACTCCCTCATCGCCAAGGGCCTGGCCGACCGGGGTTTCAAGGCCGAATCGTTGCGAGTCTTCGAGGCCCTCTTCGATGCCGCCTGTCTCTTCCCGTACCACCGCCTGCCGGAACTCTTCTGCGGCTTCCCGCGAGGAGGGGCTCTCGACCGTCCCGTGCCGTATCCGGTGGCCTGCTCGCCCCAGGCATGGGCGGCCGGAACTCCGCTGCTGCTCCTGCAGAGTGCGCTCGGGATCGTTCCGGATGCACCGGGCAACACCCTGAGGATCGTCCGACCCCAGTTGCCCCCCTGGCTCGAGGAAATCCGCTTCCAGGGCCTCCGCATCGGCAACTCGCGCCTGACCCTCCAGTTCCTGCAGGTCGGTGGCATCACCACGGCCCGTGTCCTCGAGCGCCAGGGTCGGATCCGGGTCCTGATCGAGGGCTGAAACTCCCGTGATTCCCTGAACCCGCGCAGGATCCCCCCGTGTGGTACACTCGGGTCATTCGTGGAACCGTGCGGAGGAACTGCCGTGGACGCCAACAACTTCCGGACGCTGGGCGAGTGCGAATTCGGCACGGTCTGGCATGTCGAGGGCGAAAACAAGGTCGTCGTGAACGCCTACCAGGCCGCTCTCTACTTCAGCATCGAGGACTTCCTCGCCTTCGCGCGGATGATCCAGGAATCCGACCAGCGGTTCCAGGCCGGTCGTCGCCCCGCCCCTGCGCCCACGCCGGGGCCCAGTTCGGGCAAGATCCGCCAGTTCCGCCCGGCCAATCCCCCCCCCGACCAGGAGTGATCACCCTTGAAAAAGGCCCTCATCTCGACCGAGCGCGGTGACATCGAGCTCGAGCTTTTCCCTGCCGAGGCCCCGGGCACCGTGGCCAACTTCGAGAAGCTCGCCAAGGAAGGCTTCTACGACGGTCTGACCTTCCACCGCGTCATCCCTGGCTTCGTGATCCAGGGCGGCTGCCCGAAGGGCACCGGCTCGGGCGGTCCCGGCTACACCATCGCCTGCGAGACCGACGGCAACCCGCACAAGCACGGCGTGGGCACCCTCTCGATGGCCCATGCCGGTCGCAACACCGGCGGCAGCCAGTTCTTCATCACCCACGAGCCCCAGCCGCACCTCGACGGCCGCCACACCGTCTTCGGTCAGGTCACCACCGGCATGGAAATCGTCCTGGCGATTCAGCCGGGCGACAAGATGACCAAGGTCACCATCGAGGGGTAACGGTCCAGGCGGGGGGATTTGCGGCTTACGTCCTCTCGAACGTGGCTCACGTACTTCCAGTACGCTTCGCCCCGTTCGCTGCGGGCGCGCTCGCAAATCCCCTCCTCCTGGACCGTTACCCTCCGGTTTCCGCGGGGTGGTTGCGGGAGGACCTGACGGTCCTCGCCGCTCCCACCCCCGCGCACTCCCCGGGTCGGGGGCTCGTCGGGCGTTCCGCCCGCCTTGCGGTTCGGGAGCTCGTCAGGCGTTCCGCCCGCCTTGCGGTTCGGGAGCTCGTCAGGCGTTCCGCCCGCCTTGCGGTTCGGGAGCTCGTCAGGCGTTCCGCCCGCCTTGCGGGACAGCGGTTCGCTATTTTTCCTCCGGTTGAGCATGTTTCTCCGGGTTTCGGGGTATAATCCTACCAAGAGGTATGAAGCCTCGCGTTTCTGAATTCGTCTCATCACGGAAGTGCCCTCATCTGGGCCCGATGAGACGGTAAGCTCAAGGAGGGGCCCGCCATGCTCAAGATCCATACGGACTTTGCTGCTCTGCGCCGGGCGAACTTGGCGCCAGCCTCCAGCACCACGAATGAGAACAAGGCCGCCGATGTGCGCCCCTCACGGGTCGCGGTCGAGGGTGCCGGTGAAGAAGCCCCTTCACTTCTCGACGTGGCCGATCTGGCCGAGACCCGCCGTGCCATCGCCGAGGAAAATCGCTCGGCCAGCGCCAGCCAGATCCGGGACCTCGAGACCGCTCAGCAGACGGCGTCCTCGCTGCGTCAGATGATTTCCGAGCGCCAGCAGGAGGCCTTCGCCTCCCACGAGGGGCTCTCGGTCGAACGCATCCGTTCGCTGCTGGAGTAGTCGGGTAACCCGCGCCAGTTCACCGGATCGATCCGGAGGCTTCCGCCTGGAAGCCTCCGACTTTTTTACCGGTCACGGCAGAAGGGTCTCCCCGACGGGTGGCTCGTCGGCCCGCGTCCTGATATTCCGGGGGGCTGGCGTTCCTGACACGGCGCGCCACCGCGGGGCAGGAGCCAGGGAAGGCTCGGGCCATGCCAGCAACACGCGGCGGGCGCTCCGCGTCTGTTCGAGCATGCAGGGGCCGAGCACGAGTTCCTCGTCCTCCTCGGCGGGTCCGGTGGCGATCGCGAGCGAGGCGGTCGCCCTGGCCGTCAGCAGTCCGGCCGTCTCCGGGGTCAGCGGGGCCCCATCGAGCGTGAGGATCCGGGTCACGCAGCCCGGTTCGAGGCGCAGCAAGCCGCACCGGGCCGCGGGTGAGCGGGGTCGGATCCGGTCGAGCACGAAGCCCGAGGGCGTCCAGCTCCCCACGAGGCCGGTCCAGCCCAGCTCGACGAGGGCCGGTGTCGTCACCCGGTCCCCCTGCCCCGCGGCGGCCGTCGCGGCCACCACCACGAGCATCCCCGCTATTGCGAGAGCTCGAACCATGCCTCGGTGGCCTCCTCGTGGCGATCGCGCAACTCGCGCAGTTCCTCCGTCACGGCCCCCGCTCGCACGTGGTCCTGCCAGAAGTCGGGGTCCTGAGTCAGGGGCTCCAGCTCCCCGATACGTGCCTCCAGCTGGGCGATTTCAGCCTCCAGCGTCTCCAGTTTCCGCG
>JBIIHZ010000240.1:0-4248 GCA_044235265.1 Candidatus Sericytochromatia bacterium | reverse complement strand
TCGTCACCACCGGTGGTGACGACCGTGAACGGGTGGTCACAGACGGGGCAGGTCACGGGATGGCGCGTGAGCTCCAGGGACACGTGAACCTCCGGAAGACAGGGACGACGGGATGCAGGTCAGAGCGTGCGGGCGCGGGCCACACCCTGGAGGGCGACGCCATACTCGTTCCCCGCATTCCACAGCAAGTAACCGCTGGCGGACGCGTCGCGAGCAGCGACGATCTGGGTCTTCACGTAGTCGGGTCCGTAGCCATGCACCATGTACCGGAAGGCCTGCAGCCAGGGCCGAACCACCGCGCGCCCCGGTCCCATCTTCGTCGCCGTCCGCTTGACTCCCTCGTTCACGAAGAAGTAGGGCTCGTCGGCCGGCCACCTGTGCCCGAGGTAAGGCGGATAGAAGTGGGACGGGTACACCATGGGGCTCATGGCATCTACCCACTGACCGAGATCCTCGAGTCGCTGCCCGGTGTTCTTGACATCGACCCCGGCATCCCATGCCACCACGCCGAAGCAGTCCATGCTCACGAGCACGCCCAGAGGATGCAGCGTCTCGTAGGCCTCTTTCAGGAAGCTCGTGATGACGGTGTCCTTGGGACGCTTCACCGGGTCGAAGGAATAGGCGATCGCCTTCATGTCGCCCATGGCCGGAAAGCGGATGTAGTCGAACTGCACCTCGTCGACGCCGGCCGCGACGACCTCCTTCGCGAGCCCGATCAGGTAGCCGCGAACTTCCGGATGGGCCGGGTCCAGCCAGACGAGCTTGCCCTTCTCGCGCCACGGGCCGCCGTGCTTCGAGCGCAGCGCCAGCCGGGGCTGATGCGTGGCCAGGAATGCGTCGTGGAAGCACGCGATCCGCGCCACGACGTGAAGGTCGTCCCGGTGCAGCCGATCGACCAGCTTGGGCAGATCCCGGATGATGGCCTGTCGGTCGGAGCCCGAAGCGTTGGCGAGGGGCTGACGGCTGTCGATGGCCAGATGGCCGTCCATGTCCTTGATGTCGAACACCACGGTATTGAGCCCGTGGGGCTTCATCTCGCGGACCAGCGAGAAGACGCGATCCGTTCCGGCCGAGGTCTTCGTGACATAGATGCCGCGGGCCTCGAAGTCGGCCGGCGTCTGGCGCGAGCGGGGGACCACTGCCGTGCGACGCACGTACGGGATCTCGAGGCGCCTGCCCACCGGGATCCAGTTGCGAAGCCCGTTCTTGCGAAGGAGCTCGCGCTCCAGCGAGGGGCGCGTGTACACGTCGGTGAAGCGCAAGTAAGCGTTGGCGAGCGTCGTGGGAGTCTGCCCGGCCTGCACGACGTGAAAGATCTTGCCATCCAGATACGAACCACCCGGCGGCAGCGCGGCCTGACCGTAGCCCGGATGGACGTTGACGCCTGCCGGCGTCACGACGACGTGCGGATCCGTGGCCACCGGCCGGGGCACGGGGCCGCCACCGCCGCCCACGGGCAGTTCCACGACGTGCCGGGTCCCGAGTCGACCGCGGTCCAGGCGCTCACGCCGCGCAGGCGGAAAGGCGACGGTAGAGGCGTCTCCGTCGGAGACGAAGGGACGGAAGGCCTCGCGATCGCCGGCACCGCGGTGGAAGTGGCGCGACCACTCGGAATCGATGGCCTGGATCCGGGGCACGCGCCGGGCATCATAGGCCCGATCGAAGGGACTGGGTGCCGGGTCGGCCCCGACCAGGAAAACGGCCTGATGCCGGTATCCGGGGCCAGCCACGACGGCCTCCTTGCCCTCGGGACTGCGCGGGTACTCCCCGAAGGGCAGCGCGAGCGTCGCGAAGCGGAAGGTCGCCCCCAGGTGGGCCTGGACGACGGTCTGCGCCCCCGACATCTCGCGGATGATGGCCGGCGTGGAGAGTTTCCGGCACGAATCGTGTCGGACGGTGTGGTTCGCGACCTCTCGCCCCGTCTCGACGAGCACGCGGAGCTTCTCGCGCGACTCGCCGGGGACCTCGAAGGCCTCCGGGAGCACGAAGAACGTCCCGGCCCGGCCGAAATCGGGGTGGGCGGCGAACATGGCGTCCATGATGCCGACGGCCGAGCGCGGGTCCACCAGGGGTTTGCCGGAGGCATCGCGGCGCACCTGACCGCGGGCATCGTGCAGGAACTTGAACTGCTCGGCGGTGGCGTCGTCGAAGGTCAGGACCACGGGCTTGCGGCCGGTCGGGACGTCGAGGCGTCCGGCCGCCAGGTCCCGGGCGTTGACGGTGACGTAACCGTGGCGCCAGAGGTACTCGAGGTCCTGACGGAAATGCTCGTAGGTACGCGTCCAGCGGCCCTCCCGGTCACCGAAGCGGTGGTACTCGAGGACGGGGACCCGTCCGAGCTCGTCAGGGGGCGCAAGCGAGACGGCGCGAGCCGAATGAGCGGGAAGCAGCGGGCCAAGGACGGTGGCGAGGGCGAGGGCGGCGAACGAGCGGTGAAGACGCAAGGCGGCGTGACCTCCATGACCGGGATGACGATGGGGCACCCCCAGGCTACCACGTCCGGAAGCGACGGACGGACCGAAGGCTTTGGTCGAAGCTGCACCGCGACGGGGCGGTCGTTCGCGCCCAGGATGGCGATCGCCCCCTGGCTCGGTCGCCGGTCGCGGGCAGGGAGGAGCCCCCCATGAAGCGACACCCGGGTCCCTGGACCCCGCATGGTGAATCGGCCGACCGGCACGTCGGCGCGATGATCAACCGGGTCCATCGCCACCTGCTCGAGAGCGGCAGGTGGCACCCGACGACCCTGTCCTGCTGGGTCGTCGGCCCCCTGGCGCGGGGCGAGGGCTGGATCGTCCGTCCGCCGGAGGCCCGCGAGGACACGTGGGACCTGCTCGACCCGCTGACGCTGGTGCTGGCGCTTCCACCGGGATTCGAGGACGAGGCACGGACGCTGGAGCACGCGTGGGCGACGCCCGAGGTGAGCCAGGCTGCAGGCGGAGCCGTCGAGGTGCTGGTCGTGACACGAGAGTCGCTGCCTCGGCATCCGGTGGCGATCGCGGAACTGGCGCGCGGGCGTCGGGTCGTCTGGAACTTCGGCGATCGCGACCCCATCCCGGAGGCCCCCGTCCTCTCGGACCGGGAGCTCGCCGCGCTCGAACTTCGGCTCGCAAGCCGGGACCTGGGTCTGCTCGCCGCGCTGCTGTCGGATCCCTTGCACGCCTTCCAGCCGGCACTCGTCCGGGAGACCTGGAGTCGCCTCGTGTATGGGCTCGATCGCCTGGGACGCATCGTCCTGCTCGCATCCGGATGCTTCGACCCGAAAGCGGGCCGGCGCACGGAGCTCGTGCTCGAGATGGCGCGGCTCGGCTCCTCCCATCCGGAACTCGCCCGGCTGGTCGAGGCCGCCGGCACGATCCGGTCGCTGCCCGTGTTCAAGGTTCCCGGGTGGGGAGATCTCGTGGCACTGGGTCAGGAACTCGTGATGTGGCATCGGTACGTCGCGCACGTCCACCTGGGCGGGGAACTCGTCCCTCACTCCTGAAGGCCCCGGTGCCCGTTGCACCGGAAAGCTCGTCCATCTCGCCCTCGACCCTCCCCGACCGGGGGGGGTCGAATGGTGTCTGACCTTCCGGAAGTCGTCCACACCCTGCCTGCCACGGAGAACCCCGATGTCCGAATTTAACGGAATCCCCGTCTCGGGAGCCCAGGAAGCTCCGCCAGAGGTCCTCGAGGCCTTCCTGCGTTTCGCCCGCGAACATCCTTCGCTGTTCCAGGGCAAGTCACTCGACCCGTCCCGCCTCCGCCTGGCGCCCCGCCACGTCACCTTCCGCTGCATCGCCTGCCAGGAACCCGTGCTGAGCGGCCTGGAAACCTGTCCCTCTTGTGGCACTTCCACCCGCCAGTCCCTGAAGGGGGGCGACCTGCTCCACGGACGCTACCGCATCGGCGAACGGCTCGTGGCCACGGGCGGTTTCGGGGCTCTCTACGTCTGCGAGGACCTGCAAGAACCGGGGGTTCCCCTGGTGGTCAAGCAGCTCCAGCATGGCCGGGGCGGCCGGGACAAGGACCGGGAGCTGTTCCTGCGCGAGGGAGAGCTGCTGCGCATGATGGATCACCATGCACTGCCCCGCTTCCACGATGCCTTCGAGCGACAGGGCGCCCTCTACCTGGTCATGGAGCGCATTCCGGGTGTGACGCTCGGGCAGTGGCTCCGGGCCAAGGGGGCCATGAACGAAGCGCAGGTCCAGGCACTGCTGCCCCAGATGCTCGAGGTGCTCAGTTACATGCACCACCGCCCCGTGCCGATCG
>JBIIHZ010000239.1:0-4249 GCA_044235265.1 Candidatus Sericytochromatia bacterium | reverse complement strand
GATCCAGCGCGGCGTGCTCTCGGAGCGCTCGATCCGGCTCGCGACCTTTGCGCTGTGTGGCTTCGCGAATTTCAGCTCGATTGCCCAGAACGTGGGGGGCATCGGGGCGATGGCCCCCGAGCGGCGTGGAGACCTCGCCCAGCTCGGGTTGCGGGCCATGGTCGCCGGTGCGCTCGCCTCGTGTCTCAGCGCTGCGATGGCGGGCATGTTGTTGCCCTGAGGGGCATGCGATCCCGCAGCGTTTCAGGGGGAAGGGTCAGGTGGTCACGGCCACCTGACCCTTCCGTCATCTGGCGTCGTCGATGTACCAGGACTCGGATTCTTCCGAGACCGTGACCCGGTACCGGGCCAGAGCCCCCGCTCCGTGAGACAGCTGCTTGCGCTGCGACTCGAGACCTGCCTGCAAGGCCGCCAGGGCCGCCTGATTGTCCGCCTCGCGGGCCAGCATCTCCCGGAGCGCCGCGCGTGCGGGCTCCAGAGCCGGGTCTCCGGGAGTCACCCGTGCCATCATCGGGGCCGCCCGGTCCAGGATGTGCTGGCGCTCGGCCAGGAGGGCTTCCAGCGACTCCCAGTCTTCCCGGACAATGGCGAGGCCCTGCGACTCGGTCAGTCGCAGGGCCTCGCGATAGAGTTCCGCCAGCTGCTCGGATGGCATGGTGGGGAGATCAGGCGCTGGCCTGGGAGGCCTTGAGCGTGCCGACGTTCCGGGCGGCCTGCGCCCACGCCTCACGCAGTTCCTTGAGGTGACCCACGACCTCGTCGAGGGGCTCGACCTGCTTGTTGACGTTGGCCAGCATCGTGCGATGCGACAGGTACTCGTAGAGGTCGAAGAGATTCTTCGCGAGATCCCCGCCCACGTCCATGCGCAGCGTGACCATCAGCTCCTGCAGGATGTTCTGCACCTTGATGCAGTGCGTGTTGCAGGTCTTGGGGTCGTTCTCGAGGATCGCCTTGCGAGCGACCATGCAGAAGCGGATCGCGCCGTCATACAGCATCAGCAGCAGCCGCTCGGGAGGAGCGGTCTCGAACTGCGTCTGCTGGTACTGCGCGTAGGGGTTTCTGGCCATCATGGGGTTCATCGTGGGATCTCCTCCTGCTAGCCGAGAGAACCGAGCTGGCTCGTGAAGGCACTCTGCTGGGACTTCATGGTGGAAACGGATTTCTCCATCGCGGCGAACTGCTTGTTGAGCTGGTCCTGTCTGAGCGTCATCCGACGCTGAGAATCGGAGACCTGATCGGTGATCGACCTGATCCGGGCCTGGGCCGTCCGGTCCCGGGACTTGAGAATTCCCGAGGAGCCCGTGACGTTGTTGAGATACGTCGACAGGCGATTCGCGATGCCCGAGGTGGCATTCCGGAACAGGGTCGCGACCTCTTCGGGACGGTTTTCGAGCGCGGCACGGATCTTGTCGCTGTCCATCGATAGCCGGGTCCGGTCATCCCGCGTGGTCCCGATCCCCAGGTCCGTCAGGGACTTGATGGCTGCGTTGTCAGGGGCCGCAAGGCTGGTCGTCAGGGTTCGGACCTGGGAACCTAGGGCTCTGAGGTCCGCATCGAAGGCATTGGGCGCGCCCTTGGCCGTCATGAAGTTCACGCTGTCGAGCACGGTATTGTAGGCATCGACGAACGACTTGAGCTTGTCGATCGTCGCCTGGGGATTGAGCTCGACCGTGACCGTCTGGTATTTCCCGTCATCCACCTTCGAGGCCGTGAAGGTCAGGCCCGGAACGATGTTCGAGAACCGGTTGTTCGTGCTCTCGATCGGCTGATTGCCATTGATGCCCTGGATGATGACCTGAGCATTGGCCCCCACCGTGCTGGTGCCCGTGATCGAGCTGGACGACTTGCTGTACAGGCCGCTGGCCTCCAGGAAATTGCCCGTGAGGTCCTTGATGGCGATCGCCTCCGAGCCGGTCGCGCGACTCGTCAGCACGACCCGGTCTTCGAGGGTGTTGTAGCTGGCGATGACTCCCGCACTGGAGGTGTTGATCCGGCTGAGCACGGCATTGAGGCTGTCGGTGCCCTGGTAGCTGATCGTCGTGCCGTTGATCTCGAACGAGCCCGAGCCGCCGACGGTGCTCAGGGCTGTCTTGAGCCCCGGAGTGACCGCGCCCGATCCATCGAGGGCAACCTCGGGGCGCAGGACTCCCAGGTTGGAAACCCCGGACACCTGGATGGCGGCTCCGCCGGACTGGGTGCCCGTGACGGTCCGAAGTCCGGTGCTGCTCCAGAAGTTCGAAGTGTCGGTCCCGGCTCCGAAGACCACCTGCGAGATGGTCGGATCGGCGGTGATGCGCAGGCGATTGTTGACCACCTCGACCACCGAGGAGCCTCCCAGGGCGTCCTGGAAATCTTTCAAGGTTGCCTGAAGGGACTTCGTCGGGTCCACGGTGATCGACCGGGTCTCGACGCCGGCGGCCTTTTTGATCTGGAAGGTGAGTGAGCCTCCCGTGATGGCCGTGGCCAGGTTGAGTTCGGAAAGTTTCTTCTGCCCGTCAGCCGCCCCGGTATCGGAAGCCGTGAAGTCCGCCACGCTCGCCCCGATGCCCGAGGCACTCCGGAGCGTGGATGACGAGGCGAGTTGCTTCACCATGACGCTGTAGGTCCCGGCGGCCGCGGAGGCCGTCGCGGTGGCGGACACGATGGCGGAATCCGTGGAGCGCGTCGCCCGGGGGGAAAGATTGGCATCCAGGGTCAGGTCCTTCGCTGCCGAGCGGAGGGCCGTCAGCTTGCCGGAGATTCCCTGGAAGAGATTGTTGGCCGTGGAAATGCTGGCACTGCGGGCCTGGAGGCGCTGGATGGGCGCGCTCTCGGCTGCGATGAGCTGAGCGATCAGGTTCTTGGTATCCAGCCCCGTGGCCAGACCACCGACCGAGAGCGCGCCCGCCATGATGCCTCCTGACCCCTCTTACCGGTTCGTGTCGACGAACAGGCCCGAGAGCTGTTTCTGGAACATGGCGACCAGGTCCAGGAACTTCTCGGAGGGATACTCGCGGATGACCTCTCCGGTGTCGCGATTGACCACGGAGACGATCGTGCTCTTGGTCTGCTCGTGGATCTTGAACGCCACCGACTCGTCGAAGGCACTCAGGATCTTCTCGACCTGACCGATCGCGGATTCCAGCATCTGACGGCCGACCGCCCGGGAATCATCACCCTGACGGGCTTCCTCCTGGGCCTGATTGGACGCCGTGGCCTGGTAGGCGCGATCGCGCTGGATCTGGGTATCGGGTTGAACGGTCTGCTGGCTCACCATGGACGCAGCCATGATGGCTCCTTCGATGCGCATGGTCTCCTCCGTCGGGCCTTCCGGCCCGGACTTGCCTCAAACCCACTATAGGTTATCGGACGTCGTGGCCTCTAACTTTAGAAAAAAAGAGCCGGTGCAGACCACCGGCTCTCCGTTTCATGCGAGGCTACCGGAGCAGACCCAGCACGCTCTGCGACGAGGAGTTCGCCTGGGCGAGCATCGCCGTCGAGGACTGACTCAGGATCTGGGACTTCGAGAGGTGGACGACCTCCTTGGCCATGTCGAGATCCGCGATACGGCTGCGGGCCGCGTCGATGTTCTCGGCCTGGACTCCCAGGTTCGTGATCGTGTGCTGAAGACGGTTGATCGAGGCGCCAAGCTTGCTTCGGCTGTTGCTCACCGCGGCGATCGCGTTGTCGATGTTGTTGATGGTCGTGGAAGCATTCGCGGCCGAATCGACCGTGATGCTTCCGCCCCCGACGGTCAGGGAGCTCGCCGTGGCCGTGGACACGGTGACGTTGACCGTCTGGCCAGCATTGGCGCCGACCTGGAACGTGACGCCGCTGGACAAGCCTCCCCCGAGCAGGCTCTTCGTGTTGTACTCGGTGTTCGACGCGATGCGATCGATCTCCGAGGACAGCGCGTTGAGTTCGTCCTGGATATTGCTACGGTCAGCCGTGGTGAGGGTATCGTTCGCTCCCTGAACGGCCAGCTCGCGCATCCGCTGGAGGATGTTCTGGGTTTCGCTGAGACCGCCTTCCGCCGTCTGGAGCATCGAGATGCCGTCCTGGGCGTTGCGGCTGGCCTGATTGAGCCCCGCGACCTGTCCCTGCATCTTCTGGCTGATCGCGAGGCCCGCGGCATCGTCGGCGGCGCCGTTGATGCGAAGGCCCGATGCCAGCCGGTTGAGGCTCTTGTTCAGGCTCTCGTCGTTGATGGTCAACTGCCGGTGGGCGTTCATGGCCGCCGTGTTGGTGTTGATCCTGAGTGACATGGGTG
>JBIIHZ010000013.1:0-13558 GCA_044235265.1 Candidatus Sericytochromatia bacterium | reverse complement strand
ATCCCCCGCGGCGTCCGGCCGACGTGCCGGAACGAGACTATGCCGTGATGCTCACGGTGGCGGAATGGATGCGCCTCGCCCTCGAGAATCGTGCCCGGGCGATCGACGACTGGTTGCCCACGCTTGCGGAGACCTTCGTCGCGACGAGCGACGGTGCGGCACTCGCTGCGCGGGTCCTCGGTGGGGTGCGCCGCGTGATGGCACGCGAGGGCGGCCTCTCCGACAATCCCTGGGAATCCCTGCGTCTGCATCTGGCCCGGTTCGGTCAGGACGCCGCCCGGGCGAAGTTGCATACCCCCGAGCCCTCCCGCACGATCGACACCCGGGGACAGCTCCGGATCATGACCATGCATGCCTCGAAAGGGGATGAGTTCGATGCGGTCTGGATCCCGGGCCTGGGGCCGCTCAGGGGGGGGCGTCACCACTTTCCCGGGCATCCGGGCCAGGCCATGGGCCAGGACGTCAGCCGCCTGATCGCGGAGACGCGTCTTGCGCGCAGGCAGATGCACGGGGTCGAGGCGTTACGCGAAGAGGCAGGCTGGGAAGGCGTGCGTGAGCGACTGCGTCTGCTGTACGTGGCCATCACGCGTGCCGAGCGCGCCCTGCATCTGTCCGGGGTCGCGCCGCACCCCGGTGCCCTTTCCGAGCCCGTGGCCCGGCTCGCCTCGACTTGCCAGAAGGGAGAAGGGCCATGAGCGATCTGATGCCGCGCCTGAGCGTGCACGCCCTGCGTACCTGGGACACCTGTCCCCGCCAGTTCGCCCTGCGGTATCGGCTGAATCGCTACTGGCCGGCCCCCGAGGGGCACGTCCAGGATGCCGAGGGGGAGCGACGCAAGCGACTGGGGGAGGCCTTTCACCGGCTGGTCGAATATCAGATGCGCGGGCTCGATCCCTCTCGCTCGCTGGTGGCCTGGCTACCGGAGTTGCCCGAACTCGAGGCGATGTGGCGGACGTTCGTCGCGTCGCCCGAGACCCGCATCCCCCCCGGCGCGTCCGCGTGGACGGAACAGGCTCTGCACGCCATGATCGCCGGGGTTCCCGTCATGGCCCGGTATGACCGGATCGTCCAGACCAGCGAGCGCTGGCAGATCCTGGACTGGAAGACGGGTAACCTGGCCCACGCTCGCCTGGTCGACGACTGGCAGACGCGCCTCTATCCCTTCCTGCTCGTCGAGGCGGGTTCGGCGCTCGGCAAGGGGCCCATCGCGCCGAACCAGGTCGAGATGGTCTACGTCCAGGTGAAAGGCCACGATACGTGGAGTCTGGACCATTCCACGGCTCGCCACGAGGCGACCCGGCGAGAACTGGAGCGGCGGGCCGCAGCGGCGGTCGCTCCCTTCGATCCGGCCCTGCACGACGATCCGGCCTTTCCCCGGAATCCTTCGGCCTGCGAGCGCTGTCCCTACGACACGCTGTGCAACGCCCGGACGGCCGAGCCAGTCCTCGCTCACCCCGTCGTGGCCCGCTTCGCGCTGACGGAAGAGGAGGCCTGATGGCCATCTGGTCGCTCAAGCCGTGTGATGATCGCCTCGTCGAGAAACTGTCCCGGTCGACGAACCTGCCACCGGCCATCGCCCGGGCACTCGCGATCCGCGGGTACGACGACCCCGTCACGCTCGCCCGCTTCCGTCAGAGCCGTGAAAACCTCGGATACCTTCGAAACCTGCCCGAGACCGGTGGCCTGGAGCGGGCCGTCGCGCGCATCCGACGGGCGATCGCCGATCGGGAACTCATCGTCATCTATGGTGACTACGACTGCGACGGCGTGACCAGCACGTCTCTCCTGTACCGGTACTTCACGCGCGGCCTCGGGGCACGGGTCGAGGCGTTTCTCCCGAACCGGTTCCGGGACGGCTACGGCGTCACGCCTCACGCGGTCGACCGACTGGCAGCCCGGGGTGTCAAGCTGATCGTCACCTGCGACAACGGCATCTCGGCACATGCGGCCGCCAACCGGGCTCGCGAATGCGGTATCGACCTCATCGTCACGGATCATCACCAGATTCCCGAGGAACTGCCCGAATGCCATGCCATCGTGCATCCCGGGCTGGAATTGCGGGATCTCAAGGACCTGGCGGGCGTGGGCGTGGCGATGCTGCTCGTCATCGCCCTCGAGGGTGGCTTCACGGCACGGCTCGAGTCGTTGCTCGACCTGGTCACCATCGGGACGGTCGCGGACATGGTTCCCCTCGACGGGCCGAATCGCCCGCTCGTCTGGACGGGACTGGAGCGGTACCGGACGTCCCGGGGGTCGCCGATCGTCGGGATCCCGGCCCTCGCCGAGGTCGCAGGCAGCAAATGGGAGACCTTCGGGGCCCAGGACATCGGCTTCGGTTTCGGCCCCCGGTTGAACGCAGCCGGCCGCCTGGAAGACCCTGACGTGGGGTTCAAGCTCCTCACGACCAACGATCGCGCGGAGGCGCTCGCGCTCGCCCGGCGGCTCGAGGAGATCAACCGCGATCGCCGCACCCTCAACGCCGAACTCGAGGCCCAGGTGCTCGCAGAACTTGATCGCCGCTGGGATCCCGACTCCGAGCCGTTCATCGTGTATGCGGACGAACGCCTGCACCACGGAGTCGCGGGGATCGTCGCGGGTCGGATCAAGGAGCGGTATCGCGTCCCCGTGCTCCTGTTCTCCACTCACGGCGGCAGTGACCTCTGGAAGGCCTCCGGTCGATCGCCCGAGGGGCTTCACCTGTACGAGGCGCTCAATCACGCCCGCGCCCACCTGGTGGGGTTCGGGGGACACGCTCAGGCGGCGGGTTGCTCGGCGATGGGGGACCAGCTCGACGCGCTGCGCGCCAAGCTGGCCGAGTACGTCCGGCTCACGGGCTGGACCCGCCCCGAGGATCGGGTCGATCTCGATGCCGAGTTGCCCTTCTCCCAGGCCAATCAGGCCTTGCTGAAAGCCCTCGACCAGCTCGAGCCGTTCGGTCAGAAGAATCCGCCGCCCCGGTTCGGCTTGCTCGGCGTCCGGGTCGTGAGTCGCGAAGTGTTCAAGGATCGACACCTGCGTCTGCGGCTCGAGGACGGGGTCCAGATCCGCGAGCTGGTCGCCTGGAATGCTGCCGAGCAGGCAGATGCCCTCGAAGGCTGGGTCAACGTCGCCTATTCGGTCCGACCACCCTGGAAGCGGGGTGCTTCCGACGTGGATTGTCTCGTGGACCGGATCGAACCCACCCATGCCCCTTCACCGGTCGTCATTCCGTCACGCGAGGCCGAGATCGTCGACCTCCGCCGTGAGCGAGGCCCGTCGGTCGAGGAAGCGATCGACGTCGTCCTCGGGGCCTCCGAGGAGTGGCCCGGCTCCGTGGTCGGCCGCCGGTGTCTGCTCGTCGGCCCTCCACCGTCGGAGGCGGTGTGGCAGGTCTGGCGCGCGTCCGCCGGACGGATCGTGCTCCGCGATCCGAGCGCTCTTCCTGAAGAGGTACCGCTCACGCCGGCCGATCTCGAGCGCATCTACGCCGGTCTCGCCGAGCACATGGACCTGCCCCTCGACCAGGTGCGCCCGTGCCTCGGCTGGACGAGCCACTATCGCTGGATGGAATCGCTTGCGATCTTGCGTGAAGCCCGTCTGCTCGTGGTGGAGGGCGATCGGTGGTGGCTCCTGATGCCGCCGGCGGGCGTCGTGGGCCTGATGACTCTCACGGCCTACGGAGATCACCTCGAGGCCATCCGGTTCCGGCAGCGCTGGCGCGAGGCTCCGGTCTGATGGCGGATGCCTCGTGATGGATGATGGCAATCACGCTTTTAAATGACATTTGACGAGCAGGAAAGAACGTCCGGACTTGCAAGGGGCGATAGCTTTCTCGAGGTATCCCGTGTTCCGCGCCTGAAATGAGGAACGTCGTGTCGGACTTCTCGATCATGAAGATGGCCTTGAATGTCGTGACGGGCAATTTCGCCCCTCCCCCCCGGATCGATCCAGGTGCTGCTCCGGTCTCGGATGCCGTGCAGATCACGTCCGAGGCAGCCGCAGCCGAGCCGACCGTTCTCGAACCGCGCCGGGACGTGTTCAAGGCAGCCCGGACCACCATGCTGTCCGAGGCCGACCTCGGGGTGCTGGGGATTCAGCCTCCGGTGGTGGTCGCAGCGCCGTCCACGCCCCGGTCCATCGACGACCTCGACTCCGTCATCGGCATCGGTCCGGCTGGTAAAGGCAAGGGGCACGCACACGGGCGTTTCAAGCATTATGACAAGCTCGACGATCACGGCAAGAAGGCCTATGACGATCTCGAGGTTTCCGGTGTGCTGGTCAAGCCGAACAGCGCGGGCGTATCGGTCCTTTCCCTGATCGACTCGACGGCGGATGCGGTCCTCGGTGCTTGGATGAAGGGACTTCAGGCCGTCGACGTGATCAACGAGCTGCTCGTGAATCTCGCGAATCCTGCTGGCATCTTCCAGGGTGACGATACCGACTCGTGCACGGCATCGGCCGTGCAGCAACTGCTTGCGGCCTCGGATCCTGTCGAGTACGTCCGGATCGGGCTCGATCTCTCGATCTCGGGTTCCTCGACCTGCAAGGGCGGGCAGAAGCTCGGGATCGATGACAGCAGCTTCGGTGGCACAGAGGGGCGTTCCGCGCTTTCAGATGCCTACCAGGGCAGCTTCATGGCGCTCGGACGTTCGTTGCCCGCCGGTGAGGGAGAAGACTCCGTGGGCCTGCTCTTCCGCTCGAGTACCCGAACGACCTATGCAGGAGAGAATTCGCTCCAGGGGAGCGTCGGTCTGACCGGGGCCCAGTTCAACGGCCTCATCGATGCCCTGACCGGCCGCGACTACGTCACGGTCGAGGTCACGCCGGACAACCGGGCCGATGCGATCCTCGAGTTGCAGAAGGCGCTCCGCCAGGGGCCGGTCCCGGTGGTCCTGAACCCACCCGATGGATCGACGGTGGGGCACGCCGTGATGGTCACGGGCATCCGGAACGGGATGGTCGACCTGTGGGACCCCGGACTCGGTCAGAATACCTCGATGACGCTGGAAGACTTCCAGGCCCGGGTTGGCGCGCTCAACCTGCCCCCCAGTCCCGTCGCAGAGGTCCAGAAACTGCGCGATCGCGTGGTGCCAATGGACAGGTATCGGAAGCTCGACGAGTTGCAGGCCGCCCTCAAGGCCCGTTCGCTCGCGGGTTGATCCGTCCTGCCGAAAGGCCCCGGACCTCTGGTCCGGGGCCTTTCGCGGCTTTCCGAAGCCCACGCTTCAGCGCGGCGTGCGAAGCCTGGAGCGGAAGCGATCGCCTTCACGTGCATCGACCACGACGACGGCATGATCCGTTTCCAGCTTGAGCGAGCGGATCGCCTGCTGCGGGATACCGGTCCGCTGGGCCAGGTGGCGCTTGAGGTCGGGGACCTCCCAGCGATGGTCGGGTTCGAGGTTCAACCGGAACGACCGCGTCTCCGAATTGGGAGCTTCAGCCCGGCCGGATTGCGGCTTCGCCGGTGACGGATGGGGTCTGCCGCCGGACGGCTGCGACCTCTCACGGGGTGTCCTGGATCGGCCACCTGCCGGCTGCGACGTGCCAGATGCCGGATGGGACGTTCCGGGCGACGGACGACGTTCATCGCGCTTCGCTCGTTCAGCCTGGGCGGGCTGGCCGTTCCGGGGCCGGGGATGGCGTCCCTGCATCGGAGGTGGGCCGGAATGGATCGCCGCGGCCTCGCTCGCGATCTCACCCGCTTCACCCTGCGGCCAGAACTCCGCGGGGATGGTCCATTCCGCGATGTGCACCTTGCGCAGGATGGGCTTGAAGTCCTGTTCGGTTTCGGGGGTCACGAGGATGATCGTCTTGCCCGAGGCCCCGTTGCGGCCGGTCCGGCCACTGCGGTGGATGTAGGTCTCCACGACATCGGGCACGGCATAGTGGATCACGTGCGTCAGGCCCTCGATGTCGAGCCCCCGGGCAGCCACGTCCGTGGCCACCAGGACGCGCACGTCTCCCGAGCGGAAGCGCTCGAGCATGGTGTTGCGCGCGTTCTGGGACATGTTGCCGTTGAGGAACCCGGCCTGCATGCCGGCGTACTTTTCGAGGCGAGCCGCGATCTTGCGAGTCTCGTGCTTCATCCGCGTGAAGACGATCGCGCGCTCGGGGTTCTCCTGCCGCAGCAGGGCGACGAGCGCCTCGAGACGGCGAGCCTGTTCGACACGCACGAAGCCGTGCTCGATCTCGACCGGGGCGGGTTGCCCGCCGGTCAGCCTGACGACCTCGGGCGAGCGCAGATGGGTCCGGGCGATCGCCTCGATCTCGGTCGGCATCGTGGCAGAGAACACCACGGTGTGGCTGCGGGCCGGCATGCGCTTGATCAGGTGCTCGATGTCCGGACGGAACCCCATGTCGAGCATCTGGTCGGCCTCGTCCAGGACCAGGAACGTGACGTGTTCGAGCGTGGCCTGACCCCGACCGAGGAGGTCCTTGAGGCGTCCGGGCGTCGCCACGAGGATATCGGCACCGCGAGCAAGTTCCCTGGCCTGGCGATCGATGTTGACCCCGCCGTAGATGGCGAGCGTTCGCAGACCCGTTTCGTCGTTCACCGAGGCGATCGCCGTTTCGACCTGGATGGCCAGTTCACGCGTGGGAACCAGGACCAGCCCCGTGGGGTGCGCCGAACGCCGCAGACGAGCGAGAAGGGCGAGGCCGAACGCGAGCGTCTTGCCCGACCCCGTCCGGGCCTGGACGATCGCATCTTTCCCCGCGAGCAGCAGGGGAAGGGACGCGGCCTGGACGGCCGTCGGCGTCTCGAAGCCCTGCCGGGCCAGGCCCCCCAGCAAGGTGGGAGGAAGCGGGAACGCATCGAAGCGTGAGGTCACGCAGGTGTCCTTTCAGGGGGCGCGTCCTGCCGGACTGGCGCCAAACAAAAATCCCCCCGGCCATCACGGTCGGGGGGATGAGTACCCGATACGGGATTCGAACCCGTGCTACCGCCGTGAGAGGGCGGCGTCCTAGGCCTCTAGACGAATCGGGCTTGATTTATTTACTTTAGCACGGGCAGAACCCGTGCGCAAGTCCATCACCTGGTTTTCGCCCGAACTTAACTCATGTCTCAGGGCTGGCTCACGGCCACCCCGCGGAACCGGACCGGCACGCGATCGTCGATCGGCTGCATGAGAAACCGTGGACGTTCGACCCCGTGGGTCTCGAGGCGCACCTCGAACGTGGCTTCCACCGTCAGACGGTCCTCGGACCGCTGTCCGAGCAGGGTCACGTCCACCGGTCGCTCGATACCGAGCATCTCGACCGAACCGGAGGCCGTTCCCGGAGTCCCGCGCCCGGTCGGGGGATCCCAGTGAATGTGGTCCAGACGCAGGCTCACGCGGGGAAACAGGGGCGCCCGCATCGTCTCGCGCATGTGGCGGTCGCGGTTGCGATTGCCGCTGTCGAGCGAGGCCAGTTCCACCGAGAGACGCACGGGGGTCTCGATCACGGGGACCGGGGTTCCGGCATCCATGCGGAACTGACCCTCGATCCGGTGGCTCGTCCCCTCGATCGTATGAAAGGGGCTCGTCACCCGGTAGACGAGTTCACTGCCTTCGTCGAAGCGATAGGTTCGAGGCGCGGCCTCTGTGGGGCCAGACGTGAGGAGCAGGGTGAAGATCCCGGTCGAGACAAGGAACGACGTGGGACGGCATAGGTCTTCAGAATTCAAAGATCAGCACTCCAAGAGATGCGGTCATCAGCGCGACACTCGTGCCACCCATCGCTCCGTGCCAGGTCTGTACGGCTTCTCGCGTCCATCCGGCCGGTAAACTGCTGGAGGGAAGCGAGGTCGCGTATCCGAGTCCCACGGTGGCCAGCATCGTGACGAGATGGGCGTAGCTCAGCCATCGGTGCCAGATGATGGTGTCCTGGGTCTCTCCCTCGGCGGGGTCCGACGAGTAGGCCATCCACGCCGTCACGCCATACATCGCGGCCGTTCCGCCGCCCAGGGCGATGTGAAGAGGCCTCGCCCAGCTGCTCGAGACGAGGTCTCGCGAGGACGCCAGTCCCAGCGTCGCCTCGGCGGCCATCAGGCCCAGCGTCGTGAGGGCCATCGACTGGTGGATCTGGAGCTGGTGCGAGCGTCGGTTTTCTTTCGCCAGGGTCTCGAGTGTCGCGGCTGTCACGTCCGGTGCGGCGAGCACGGGAGACGTCGCCCAGCCCGTGGCCGTCCATAGCACCCCGAGGCCAAAGCAAGTCCAAGATCGGGCGAAACGGTCAGGCATGACAGCCGTCCTCGGGGTACAAGCAGGGCAGGGAGGAAGCGTGAAAGGTCGAATACTTCTGGGGCTCGTGCTCTGCGGGCTCACGTCGTGCGGGGGCCCTCGCACCGACGAGCGACACCTCGATGGCATCGAACTCGCGAATGCGCGCATCCGCGAGTTCCGGGAACGCTTCGGCGCGGACGAGGAAGTCAGCCCCGTCTACGTGCTGGGCGTCCCCATCTATCAGCGCCACCGCTTCCGACTCCGTCCCGAGGATGCGCGTCGCATCTCTGGATCCGCGCGAGGACCGCTCTTCGTGGATGAAGGGTCTTCCCACAACGCGATCCGCGTGTGGCTTCCCTTGCCCCGTTGGCCCAAGAGTTACGCCGATGCGCGCGAAAAGTGGGACATCCCCAGGCGCTACACGACCATCGAATCTTCCGTGGTCAGTTCGCTGCCCCTGAACCTCGTGGGCATGAATTACGCCGAGTTCGAGGTCGGCGACATGGAGGTGGGCCTGTTCTTCGACGGGGAAGAGAGCCGGATAGCCTGCATCACCTGGGCCTCCGCGCTCAAATCGGACCAGCCCTTGCCCTCTCCGGGGCCCGAGCACTGAAGCCGTCACGAGAGCAGGGCCTTCAGGGGGACGGTCGTGGAGATGCCGGCCTGACTGCTGATGATCAGGGCGTTGCCCTCCTCGGCGTAAACCGCCGCGACGATCCGGCAGCTCCGGCACTCGTACAGGCGCGTCGAGGCTGGATGAAGGGGGCGCTGGCACGCCGGGCACTGTAACATAACTCCCTGATCCATGCCCTTTATCTACCCCCTGGATCCGCCTTCGAAGCACCTCCAACGGAAAATTAACGGGGCCCGATCAGGGGTCAAATGCTCGTCTCGCGATCCGGGTCGATCCGGATGCCGCCTCCTCGACCCACCACGCGGTTTGGTGGTGGGCGTCGACCGCGATCGCCCGGATGAGCGCTCCCGCACCCAGCTCCACCGGAAAGGGCCTGATCTCGGCCGCACCCGGCTCGGCCACCGGGACCAGCCAGATTCCGGCCTCGTCGCTCCAGCCCCACCAGGTTCCGCTGGTCCCGCGGTTGATCGTCCAGCGGACGGGGGGGCGCGGAAGCGGACAGACGGTGGGCGTGACGAGCCACTGGCCTCCCACGATCTCGTGGGCCTTCAGACGCCAGGACCCCGTCATGGCTTCCTCCCAGGCGATCCACGTGCTGCCGGGGCTCGCGGTGACTCGAGCCTTCCCGGGCAGGGTAAGGGCTCTCGTCAGCTCCCTTCCGCCTTCGGGTCCCGCGAGCAGGAGGCGAGGAGGGGAGGCATCCGTCTGCCACCAGCCACACCATGTCGTATCTCCCGTGGAGACCCCGAAAGGTCCGGTCCGGTTCCCGCGTCCCCAGGAGCGGGGTGTCTCGCCGGTCCGGCAGGTCCAGAGCTCGTCGAGGGCATCGCGATACGTCACGATCCAGCTGCCGTCCTGACCGGCAGAGACGTGCAACTCTGGCACCGGGGACGTCACGCTGGCGAGCATCAGAGCCGGTGCCCTCCAGGTCCCGTCGGCAGCCAGTTCCCTGAGGGACAGGGTCCCCTGTTCGATCCAGGCTCCCGCTGCGCGCTGTCCGTCCACCGAGGCTCCCCAGGCGCGGGGGGCCGGCTGGGCGGACAGGTCGATCGGTCGTCCCGTCAGCCGTCCACCCGGGTCCGGAGTCCAGAAGGCGGGCGCCGGTCCACCCGTCAGGGCGCCCTCCCCGACCGGCACGAGGTTCTCGCCGTCTGCTGGCCCTTCCGGGCTTCTGAGCAGCTCGCCGATCGGTGCTCCATGCAGGATGCCCGAGATCGACAGGTCTCCCAGGCGAGCCACGACGGGCCAGGCGCCCGCGGGAAAGGGGTTCGAAGCCGTCTCAAGCCCCTCCCATGCCACCCATGCATCCGCGAGCGCTTCCTCGTCGCCGTCGGTCGCCTTGACGTGCGGTCGGAACGCCGACCCGGTCCGTACCAGCCACGGGGCCGGAGGCTCCCAGCGCAGGCCTGTGGCCACGTGGACGGACGGGGACCCGGTTCCGGAGAAGTCTCCGACCTGCACCGTCACGCGTCCTCCCGGGCTGCCCGGATCCACCTTCACGCGCAGGTGATCTCCCGAGACGACCTGCACCTCGGTGAGCCGACGACCGCCCAGGTAGACCACCGGCAGGTACGGGGCGATCGCGAGACGGGCCCCGTGTATGTCCAGCCAGCTGCCCGGGCCGACCCAGGTCGGGTTGACCTGATCGACCGCGGGGGGACCGCCCGGGAGATCCAGCCGGATGCCTTCCGTGCACGTTCCGGGAAGCACCTCGAATCCCTCCAGAGAGATCCGCCCCAGGCTCGCATGCTCGGCCACGAGACGGTAGGTGCCCCGCGGCAACTGCTTCAACCTGAAATGCCCGGCCTCGTCGGTCCTGACGGCGTAGGGGAGACCGGGTACGTACACGGACGTTCCGAGGAGCGAGACCGACGCTGATCCCGTGACTCGCCCGTCCAGCTCTCCCGTCGCCTCGATCCGCAGGGGACCTGCGTCCGTCTCCGTCTCCGGGGCGACCGCGACCGGGCCCCCGAGGGCCTTGCGGTCCTCTTGTTCGATGGCCTCGAGCTGTACCTGTCCTGCAGCGAGACCCGCGATGCGGAACCGCCCTTCCGGCCCCGTCCGGGTCTCGGCGGCGGGATCCTGGAAAGGAATCCCGTGCGTGAAGTGGGCCCGCACCCGTGCGCCCGTCACGGGCCGTCCCGCCTCGTCGATCACCGATCCCACGAGGCCGCCCCGCACCGTCGGTGCCGCGTTCGGCGAACGGCCCGGTGCTGCACAGCTCACGATGGGCGTCACGAGGACCGCGAGCAGCAGGCAGGGGAAAAGGTTTCCGGGGCGAGCCTTCATGCGGTCACACCGCTTGCCCCCGAGCGGCTCCGGCGGCTGCTCATCCGGGCGCGCAGGGTCCGTTCCTGTTCTCGTCTCCCCGTCTGCCTCGCTGCGACGAGACCTTCACGCCACCAGCGTCGTGCGACGACGGGCATCCCCCGATCCCGGGCGAGATCCCCGAGCGCCATGCAGGTCTCGACCTTCCACTCGCCGCATCCCATTCCTTCGAGGATCTGCCGGCCGCGATGCAGGTTCCTGGCCGCGTCATCCAGGCATCCCTGTCGCCGCAGGAGCTCTCCCAGAGCGCACCAGCTCGATCCCACGCCGATCACGTCTCCGGATCGTGCGAACCCTTCCAGGGCCGCCTCGAGACGGATCCGGGCCAGGCCGAACTCGCCCGACCGCATCGCCAGATCGCCGAGATTGGCCAGCAGACCCGGACCGGGCCGGGGATCGGCCCCGCGGCGTGAAAGGTTGGCCGCGCGCTCGTACCAGCTGCGGGCCTCTTCCAGGCACTGGCGCTCGCGGGCCACCATGCCGAGGTTGTTCAGCGAGGCGACCTGTCCTGCGCGATTGCCCAGCCGGGAGCGCAGGAGCAGGGCTGCCCGGTGATGGGCGATGGCCTCCGCGTATTCCCCGATCCGGGCGTGCGCGATCCCGCACAGGCCGTGAAGGTCTCCCGTTGCGTCGTCTCCTGTCCGTCGGTGGGCCCGGGCGATCGCCTCGGCCGGATGGCCCTGCCGGATGGCCAGCCAGCAAGCCAGCTCGAGGGCCTTTCTGCCCCGTTCTGCATCGAGTTCCCCGGAACGGGTCCCCCGGAGCAGCCGGGAGGCGCGTGACAGGTTGCCCTCGGCCATCCGGATCTCGGCTTCCAGGAGTCGGACCGAACCCGTCCGGGGCCGGGCACGTGCGAGCCAGCGACGCGCCCGGCTCACGCTGCCCGTCCGGAGCGCCAGGCGAGCCAGCCGCTCCGGGAGGCCCTCGATGCGCTCGAGCATGCGACGCATCCCGCGCGTGCTCTCTTCGAGGGCCGTCGCGAGCCAGGCCACCTCGCGGGGTCCCGGAACCCCGAGCAGCCGGTCCAGCCAGCTCAGGGCCTCGAGGGGACGTCCCGCATGGATCCAGTGCCAGGCGACGAACGCCTCGTGACCGCCTTCGGACGACCGGAAGGTGGCCAGCCAAGCGTGAACGCGCAGTTTCCGGTCGCTGGGCATATCCCGGAGGAGGGCCGAGCTCACGAACGGCAGGACCTCGGGAAGCCGGTCCGCGTCGAGACGCATCAGCCCCTCCTCGAGCAGGGTCCTGAGGGCGCCCTGCAGGTGAGGATCCGCGAGCCAGGCGTCCGGGACGGGGCCCACCCGGAGCATGAAGCGCTCCAGCCAGGTCCGGCACTCCTCGGCCAGACGTCCCGTCCGGTGCTGGAGTCGGCTCACCAGCTCGAGTCCCGGTGCGTGATCCCGGCTCCGGGCGAGCTCCACCAGGGCCAGGGGGTTGCCACAGGCCAGCTCGAGGAGACGCCCGTCCGAGCCTGGCGCCACCGGGCGCCCCGAACGGGCCAGGAGTTCGCGGCTGGCCCCGTCATCCAGGGGGCATACCTCGAGCCTCCGGAAGGGCAGGCGCTGGAACGGGGCTTCCCATTCGCGACCACGGGCACTTGCCACGATCATCCATCCGCCAGCGGCGTGACGTCGCGCCAGCCGGTCCCAGACGTCCACGTCCGTGGAGAGGTCGACCCAGCACGCGTGCCGGCGCCCATCGGTCCAGCACGGTCCGTCGTCCAGCCGCACGGGCCGCAGGCATGCCCGATCGAGCCAGGCCTCGAACAGGGTGCGCTTCCCGATACCGGGTGGGCCCACCAGGCAGATCGCCCGCGACCCTCCTGCCTGCACCTCCTGCCACAGGTCCGACAGTTCCAGGAGTTCGGCCTCGCGCCCGATGACATCCCGTCCGCGGCCGGTTCCTGGGCCTTCGAGCTCGTGCAGGCCGACGGGGACGGAGAAGCCTTTGACGGTGGCCGGTCCGCAGGAACGGAAGCGCATCCGGTCGCCCAGCGCCCTCCGGGTGGCCGTCGACACCAGGATGGTTCCCGGTTCGGCAAGGCTTTCGATCCGTCGGGCGAGGTTGACGGTGTCCCCCATGACGGTCATCGGTCGGAAGCGACTGTCACCGACCGGTGCCCGGGCCACGAGCCCGGTGTGCAGACCGATGCGCACCGAGAGTCCGGCCTCCGCCTCGCGTCCCAGACGGTTCGCCTCGTGCCGCATCTCGAGTGCTGCCTGCGCCGCGCGCACGATCGAGCCCGGAAAGACGGCCATGAGCGCATCCCCGATGTACTTGTCGATGCTTCCGCCGGCTTCGTACACCGGGGACGCGAGCCGCTCGAAGTAGCGGTTGGCGAGAGTCACGCTCGCCTCGGGAGAGAGGTCCCGGCATCTGCTCGTGAAGGCACAGATGTCCGCGAAGAGCACCG
>JBIIHZ010000238.1:0-4266 GCA_044235265.1 Candidatus Sericytochromatia bacterium | reverse complement strand
TTCTTGAGGTCGGCCGCGAGGTTCTGGTCCGAGGAGGCTCGCGAGGAGACGAGACCGGCCGAGATGGAGATGAGGATACCGGGAATGAGCCCCACGAGGCCGTCGCCGACGGTGAGGATCGCGTACTTGGACAGCGCCGTCATGACGTCGATCTTCTTCATGAGGATCCCGATGAGAATCCCGCCCACGATGTTGACGACGATGAGGATGATCGAGGCGATGACGTCGCCCTTCACGAACTTGTTGGCACCGTCCATCGAACCGAAGAAGTTGGCTTCCTGGACGATCTCCTCGCGGCGCTTCTTGGCCTGCGCCCCATCGATGAGCCCGGAAGCGAGGTCCGCATCGATCGACATCTGTTTACCGGGCATGGCGTCGAGGGTGAAGCGCGCCGCCACCTCGGCGATTCGCTTGGCACCCTCGGTGATGACGATGAAGTTCACGATGATGAGGATGATGAAGATGATGATGCCGACGATGTAGTTGCCGCCCATGACGAACTCGGCCATGGTCTCGATGACGTGGCCGGCCTCGCCATTCAGGAGGATGGACCGGGAGGTGGCGACGGACAGGGCCAGGCGGTACAGGGCCGTGAGCAGGAGCAACGAGGGGAACGAGGCGAATTCGAGCGGGCGGACGATGTAGAGGGCGACGAAGACGATCAGGATCGCCATGACGATGTTGATGACGATCAGGAAGTCGAGCATCCACGTCGGCAGCGGGAGGAACAGGATCGCGAGGATCAGGATCATCACCGCAGCGATGATCAGGTCGCGTAAGGGAAGTCCTCCGCGAGAGGCTGCCGCTCCGACCACGGGTCAGCCTCCCGGCGTCAACCGACGCCCACGCCGAGCTTGCGGCGCAGGTTCTGGGCAGCCATGCGAGCCGTCATGCTGGGCATGTTCGCACCCTGCTGGATACGGTTGAAGACCTCTTCCTGGACGCCGGCATCGAGATACTGGAGGATCTGCTCGGCGAAGCCGGGGTCGATGGCCGCGAGCACGCCCGCGATGGTGGCCGGACGCTCCCCCTCGAAGGCCGCTGCGACCTGGTCGGGGCTGGCCGAGTACATGAAGTCGAAGGTCCCACCGCCCCCCGACTGAGCCTGCGCCTGGTCCATGCCAGGATCGCCGGCATAACCTGGAGCTCCTCCGACCATCGATGGATCGAACGCTCCGAGGTTGCCGTAGCCAGGAGCCGTGAATCCACCCTGCCCCATCTCGAGCCCCGGAAGCCCCTGACCCAGCCCCGCGAGGGCCTGCGGATCGAAGCCGGGAAGAGCTTCGGCCTCGCCCCCGAGGGAGGCGGATAGCGTGTCGAGCGGATTCGCATCGCGGCGACCGCGACGGATGGCGGCGATGATGAGGAACAGGGCGAACACGGCCGCGATGATGCCGTAGACGATGCCCAGCGGCAGCGCCTTGCCCTTGGCGGCCTTCTTGGCCTCGGTCTTCTCGCGATCGAGCTGGTCGCGGAGCTGGTCGGCGACCGTGGTATCGAAGTGGACGCGCTCCACCGTGACCTGGTCACGACGGGCGGCATCCGCGCCAGCCGCCGCGGCGACGATGAGACGGATGCGATCGGCGCTCTCGGGCTTGAGCGTGTCTGGCACCAGCACGGCGATCGAGAGTCGCTTGACGTTGCCGCTGGAGGGCTGGACGACCTGCGTTTCCTCATTGAAGGCCGGTTGCTCGCGCAGGTTGCGCTTGGTGACACCCCCGCCCCCCGGGGCAGCGGGCACGGCCGGATAGAGCGGGACGTTGCCCGCCGTGCCAGGCACGCCGCCCTCGTCGCCGGAGGTGGTCTCGGTGACCTCGGAGCGATTCTCGGGAACGGTCTCGCCGTTGTTGGTCACAGGAGCCTTCAGCACGTTCCGGACCAGGCGCTTGTTGAAGTCGAGTTCCACGGACACGCGCACGACGGACTTGCCCTGACCGACGACGCGATCGAGGAGGGTCGTGAGCTTCTGCTCGATCTCCTGCTCCTTCTGGCGCTGGAGGGACATCTGCATGTTGAGGACGCGGGAGATGGCCCGGTCTTCCTTGTTGCCGGCGTTGGTCTCGAGGCCCTGGGTCAGGAGGTTGCCGAGATCGTCGGTGATGGTCACGTTCTCGGTGATGAGACCGGGGACGCTGCTCGCGATGAGGTGCGTGAGGCCGTCGACCTGGGAGGGGGTCAGGACCCGCTTGGGCTGCATCTTGATCATGACGGCGGCCGTGACGGGCTTCTTCTCGGTCTGGAAAAGGGTCTCCTCCGGCATGGTGACCATCGCCGCGGCATCCTCGACGCCGTCCACCTGCTTCACGAGGCGCTTGATCTCGCCGTTCATGGCGCGGAGAAGCTTGACCTTCTTGTCGAAGTCGGTGGAGATGAAGTCGCTCTTGTCGAAGAGGCTGAAGCCAGGGTCTCCGTCCTTGGGCAGACCGGCCGCGGCCAGCGAGACGCGTGCCTTGTCGGCCATCTCCTTGGGAACGGTGATGGCGGTTCCGTCTTCGACGAGCTTGAAGGGAATCCGGTCTTCCTCGAGGCGCGCGCCGGCCTCGCCGGCGGCCTGCTGGGTCATGCGGCGGAAGAGGACGACGTCGTTCTTCTCGACAAGAGCGGCCTCCTGCTCGGGTTTCTTGCCTCCACCGCCGATCGCCATGCCGACCAGCAACGTGACGACGATGACGACCAGGGGGACGCCAGCGAGGATCGCGATGCGGACGGGTGGTGGAAAGCGATTGAGGAACTCGAACATGGCGGCGTGGTGCCCCTAGATCTGCATGTTCATCAGGGTCTGATAGCCGGAAGCGAGCTTGTTCGTGACGGCGGACATGAGATGCAGCTGGGATTCGGCCTTGGCCTGCTCGATCATGACCTGGTGGGCATCGACCCCGGGCTTGCCCAGGGCATAGTCGAGACCGAGCTGGACGGAACGCTCGTCCTGGTTGCTGACCCCGTCGATGGCATCCCGGAGGAGGGTGGCAAAGTCCTTCCCCGCCGTCGAGTCGAGGGCCTGGCCGAACCCATCGAGCAGATTTTCCCCGAACTCGGGGAGATTTCCACCGATGTCGGGAAATTCGGCCCCAGGGGCGACCGGGGATCGCATGGCGCCCGTGAACATGGTCAGGGTCGGCTGGTTGACGAGCACGAGGAACCTCCTAGCGACCGATCTCGAGAGACTTGTTGATCATGTTCTTGGCAGCCTGGACGGTGGTGACACTGGCGTCATAGGCCCGCTGGACGGAAATCATGTCGACCATCTCGGTGACGACGTTGACGTTGGGCATGCGCACGAAGCCGTTGGCATCGGCATCCGGATGACCGGGCTTGTAGATGAGTTCGCCGGGCGAAGAATCGCGCACGACCCCGGTGACCTCGACGCCCTGGCCCTGCCCCGTCTCGGAGTCGAGTAACTCCTGGAACAGCGGAGACTGCCGCTGGTAGGGGCCGCCTTCGGCCGTGCGGGTGGTGCTCGAGTTCGCCATGTTGTTGGCGATCGTCTCGAGCCAGAAGCGGTTGGCACTCAGAGCACTGGCGCCCGTCTTGAAGACGTCCTGCAAGCTCATGGTTCGGAATCTCCTACTTCTGATCCGTGATGTACTTGAAGGTCCGGTACTGGGCGGCGATCTGCGTCGCGACCGTGTTGAAGCGCTCGTTGGCCTCGAGCAGGTGGCTCATCTCGGCCTCGAGCGAGGTCCCGTTCCCGTCGACTCGCATGGACTGGTTCTCGATCCGGTGGGTGGCCGGGGTGAACTGTTCGAGAGAGTCGTCGGGAGATTCCCCGTCCGGCCCGAGGAGGCCGGCCCAGGTGTTACCGGAGGCGTAAGAACCCGGAGGGGGAGGCGAATCGATGGCCTCGGCCAGTTCGGCCTCGAAGCTGACCTCGTGGCGCTTGTAACCGGGAGTATTGACGTTGGCCAGGTTCTCGGCCGTGGCCTGGAAACGCATGGACAGGGCGTCCATGGCGCGTTCGAGACCCCGGACCTCGCGACTGATCACGCTGGCACCTCCCTTGAATCGTAAGCATGGTGACACGGAGTCGCGACAGGATCGGTGCGCTTGGTAACAAAATCGCGCGAACCGCACGAGATCCCCGAAGATCTCATACCCAGACGGGCGCCGGCGCAGGTTATCGAGGATTTAAATGTATCGAGAAGCGCCCGAAAAACTCGAGAATCGAACCGAGCGCCGCAGGCGCGAGTCAGAGACGAGTGCCGCAGGCGCGAGTCAGAGACGAGTGCCGCAGGCGCGAGTCAGAGACGAGTGCCGCAGGCGCGAGTC
>JBIIHZ010000012.1:0-13608 GCA_044235265.1 Candidatus Sericytochromatia bacterium | reverse complement strand
GGCCCGGTCGAGGCGCCCATCGGCATCGAGGGCGCGCTCCCCGAACGCCTCCCGGATCTCCTCGAGAGCAGGCTGACCGGGCTCGACGACCTCGCGCGCGAGCACGTCGGCATCGATGAGGGCGGCCCCCTGATCCTGCAGGAGACGGGCGATCGTCGACTTACCCGTCGCAATTCCGCCGGTGAGACCGATGACCCGCATCACCGGCTCCGGGCGAGGCCCAGCTCGGCCAGCACCCCTTCGAGCGTCGACAGGTCCGTTGGGAGACCGTACGTGCCGGCATGGACGGTCTCGTACCGGAAGTGCCGCGTCTCCCAGCACACCCGATCCCAGGCATGCAACCGGATGCGGAACAGGCGCGCGACCGTCTCGAGATGAGGCGTGAGGTCGAACGGACGGGAAGCCCTCCAGAGGTGACGGGCGCGGGCGAAGGCGCCAAGCGCCTCGTCGAAGGTGAGCCCCGGGTTCCCCAGCACGAGTCGCTCACCGGGAACTCCATGTTTCAGCCGGTGGACGACGATCCGCGCGATGTCACGTGCGTGCATGAAGTGAAAGGACGCATCGACCGTGACGGCGGCGACCAGAGGCCAGCCCCGGGCCAGCGTCGCGAGCGCGGACCCGACGTGAGACCCCCGTCCGACGACCAGGGTCGGAAATAACACGGAGATGCGGTCGCGGAGGGGATGGTCCTCGAGACCCACGAATCCCAGGAACTTGGACCGGATGTAGTCCGTTCCGTGCTCGTCGGCAGCCTGGAGCGGCCTGTGATCACGGTCGAGCACGCTGGCCGTGGAGAACAGGATCATCTGCCGGCAGCGCTCGGGATCGGCGAGCTCGAAGAGACGATGGGCGAGCCGGTGGTTGACGTCGTAAGCCTCGGCCTCGCCCCAGGCCGCCGCGACGTGCACGACGTGATCCATCGTGCGCAGCGTCGACGCGAATCGCTCGATGTCGAGAAAATCACCGACGACGAGCTTGACCCGATCATGCCCGAGCCAGGCTCCCGGTAGCTTCGCGGGGTCCCGGACGAGGAGGTGCACCTCGTAGCCCGGCTCCGCGAGCAGCGCGCGAACCGTCTCGCCCCCGACGCAGCCGGAGGCCCCCGTCACGAAGACCCGTTCCATCAGACTCCTCCGACGGGCCATGCCAGCTCGGACACCAGGGCCCCCGCGGCACGTTCCACGGCACCCGCCTCGCCGAGCCGGGTGCGGACCACGCCCAGTTGCTGCAGCATCCGCCCCCGACGACGCGGATCCTGGAAGAGCGGCAGGGCCGTCTCGAACATCTGACGGCCGCGGGCCTGCTCCTGGAGCAGTTCCGGCACGATCGCCTCCCCCGTCAGGATGTTCGGCAAGGTCACGTAGGGGGTCCGGAGCAGCCGCCGACCGACCCAGGCGGCCAGGCGGCCGACCCGGTAGGCCGCGACGACCGGCGTACCCACCACGGCAGCCTCGAGCACGGCCGTGCCGGAGGCCGCCAGCACGACGTCACTGAGCTGCATGACCCCCATGCCGGACACGTCATGCACGACCTGGATGCGGGCCGCTGGGGCCTCGAGCAGACACTGACCGATCCGCTCGGCCAGCCCGGGCGACGCGACGGGCAACACGACCCGCAGCGCAGGGATCTCGGCCTGGAGCAGCGTGGCCGCCTCGAGCATCGGAGGCAGCAGGCGATCGATCTCCATCCGGCGGCTGCCCGGAAAAAGGGAGAGGACCGGGTCGCCCTGGACGAGCCCCAGTTCGGCAGCTAGCCGGCCGCGCTCGCGCGGGGGCGGCACCATGTCGAGCAACGGGTGCCCCACCTCGATCACCCGGGCTCCAGCAGCCCGGTAGGCCTCGGCCTCGGGCTTGAAGACCGAAAGGATGACATCACTCACGGCTGCGACCTTCGCGGGACCGCCCTTCAGACCCCAGATCCATTCCTGAGGGGCGATGTAATAGGCCGTTCGCAGACCGAGCTGCCGGGCGTGGCGCGCCAGCTCCATGTTGGCTCCCTGGTAGTCCACCAGGACCACCAGCTCGGGACGCGCCTCCTCCAGGCAGGCCCGCGCCTGCGCGAAGGCTCGCGCGATGGGCCGCAACCCCGGCAGATGTTCCAGGAGGCCCACGGCCGCATGGGGGGTCACGTCGGCCAGGATCTCGACGCCGGCCTCACGCATCCGGTGCGACCCGATCCCCACGAGACGAACGTCAGGCAAACGGGATCGCAGGGCGCTCGCGAGACGGGCCGCGTGCATGTCCCCGGAAACCTCGCCCGCGGACAGGAAGATCGTCGGCATGCGGTTCATGAGGTGAGGCCGGAAGCATCCTCGGACGTCCGCGACGCGTGCGTCCGGACGACCTTCCCGACGATCCCGCGCTCGGACCCCCGGATGAAGGTCACGATCTGGTCACGGACCGCGGATTCGGGCCAGGTGGCCATCTCCTCGAGGGCCTGCGAGATGCTGAGCCCGGAGCGATAGAGCGCCTTGTAGGCCTGCTTGATGATCCGCCGGTCCTCGGCCTCGATCCCGCGTCGCTTGAGGCCGACGAGGTTGGGGCCGTACACGCGCGGCGGATGGCCTTCGACGAGCATGTACGGAGGCAGGTCCTGCACGAGCCGGGTCATCGCCCCGACCATGCCGAGCGTCCCCACGCGGGTGAACTGGTGCACGCCCGACAGCCCGCCGATGGTCACGAGATCCTCGATCACGACGTGACCTGCGAGCGTGACACCGTTGGCGAGGACATTGCCATTTCCGATCACGCAGTTGTGGGCCACATGAACGTACGCCATGAACAGGTTGTCATCGCCGATCCGGGTGGTCTCACCCTCCCCCGTGGCCCGGTTGATGGTGACGCACTCACGGATGACGTTGCGATCGCCGATGACCGTGGTGGACCGCTCCCCGGAGAACTTGAGGTCCTGAGGGACGCCGCCGACGACGGCCCCCCCGTGCACGTGGCAATCCCTGCCCAGCGTGGTATGGGGCTCGATGATGGCATGGGGCCCCAGCACCGTGCCCTCACCGAGAATGACGTGCTCGCCCACGACGGCATAGGGGCCGATCTGGACTCGGGCGCCCAGGATTGCCGTGGGATGCACGACAGCGGTCGGATGAATCTCGATCATGGTCAATCCACCAGCGCGAAGAGCAACTCGCCCTCCGTCACGAGGTCGGGGCCGACGTGGGCCGTCACCTGGACCCGACCGATGGTGCCCCGGATCTTCACGACCTCTGCCGTCAGGCGAAGCTGGTCACCGGGTTGCACGGGACGCCGGAAGCGAACGCCGTCGATCCCTGCGAAGAGGGCGATCTTGCCACGAAAGACCTCGATCTGGAGCATGATCACCCCGGCCACCTGGGCCATGGCCTCGACGATCAGCACTCCGGGCATCAGGGGCCTACCGGGAAAGTGTCCGGTGAACTGCGGCTCGTTGACGGACACGTTCTTGATGGCCACGGCCCGGACGCCCGGCTCGAGCTCGATGACCCGATCGATCAGCAAGAAGGGATAGCGATGCGGCAGGATGTCCATGATGGCCCGGATATCCAGCTCGGTGCCGCGGTCGGTCGCGCTCGTCATCATTTCTCCCCTCGCCGGGTGGCATGCACGAGCCCCCGGGAAAGCGCCCACGCGCGCATGGCCGCCGCCAGCTCGACATGCAGGGGATGCCCGGCCTTGGCCGCGACGACGGTCCCCGTCCAGTCGAAGCCGACCAGGGCGAGATCCCCGACCAGGTCCAGCACCTTGTGGCGAACGGGTTCATCCCGGAAACGAAGCGGCCTGAGAGGGCCGGCATCCCCGATGATGACCGCATTGTCGAGAGTGCCCCCCCGAGCGAGCCCGGCGCGGCGCATGGCCTCGACGTCGGACTGGAAACAGAACGTCCGGGCATCGGCGAGTTCCAGGCAGAACACGTCCTCATCGACCGGCCCCTCGAAGAGCATCGCCCCGGCATGCGGATGCTGGTAGTCGACGACGCACGTGACCTCCACGCGCTGCTCCTGATTGGGCATCAGCAGCACGGTGCGATCGTGGCGCGACACCTCGAGCGGCGTGTCGAAGTGCACGACGGTTCGCTTGCGGCCCTGCTCCAGGCGCCCGGCCGAACGCACGGCGTTGATGAAATAGCGGCTGGAACCATCGAGGATGGGCAATTCCGGACCATCGACGAAGATGTCGGCATTGCAGACCCCGGTGGCCCAGAGGGCGGCCATCAGATGTTCGATGGTCTGCACACGTGCCAGCCCCGAGGCGATCGTCGTCGACAGCGTCGTGTCGACGACGTTCTCGACGAGGGCAGCCACGGAAGGCTCCCCGGCCAGATCGGTTCGATGAAAGACGATCCCGTGGTCGGGAGGGGCAGGCGCGATCTCGAGCCGCACGTGCTCACCGGTATGGAGCGCCACCCCCTCGACGGTGATGGCGTGCGCCAGAGTCCACTGGGTGCTGCGATCGAGCCGCATGGTCCTCCTCTAGTGACGGTCCGCGGAACCGGGCACTTCCGCTGCGAACTGCGCCTCGAGACGCGCCAAGCGCGCCTTGAGACCCGCGATCGCCTCGACCGAGGCTTCACGCCTGAGATTCTCGCGGTGCGGCCGAGCCGGAAAACCCGAGTACATGCCAGGCTCCCGCAAGGACTTGGTCACCGCTCCACGGGCCGCGACGACGATGTCATCCGCGATCTCGAGATGCCCGGCCACGCCGACCTGACCGGCCAGCACGACTCGATCCCCGAGACGGGTGGAACCGGATATTCCGACCTGCGCCACGAGGAGAGCATCACGCCCCACCTGGACATTGTGCCCCACGTGCACCAGATTGTCGATCTTGGACCCGGCTCCGATCCGCGTCACACCGAGCGTCGCGCGATCGATGGCGCAGTTGGCCCCGATCTCGACATCATCCCCGATCTCGACGATCCCGAGCTGGGGAACCTTTTCCTGGCGCCCGTCAGGAAGCCGGACGAATCCATACCCGTCGGAGCCCACGACCACCCCCGCCTGGAGGATGACGCGATCACCGAGACGACAACCCGACTCGACGACCACCCGAGGATGCAGGAGCCCGTCCTCGCCGACCGCCACGTCGTCCCCGAGGACCGTCCCGGCCATCAGCACCGTGCGCGCCCCGACCCGGACCCTCGCCCCGATGACCACACCGGCAGCCACGTGGACGTCGTCGGCCAGTTCAGCCGTGGGATCGACCCACGCGCCGGAATGGACTCCGGGCGCGGGACGATCGACCTGAAACAGGCTCAGGACCCGGGCCATGGCGAGCCGGGGGTCAGGAACCTGGAGCACGCATCTGCCCTCGATGGGTCCGGAGGCGACGATGACGCGCGCAGACGAGGCCTCGATCCGGGGCAAGTACTTCCGGTCGACGAGCAGGACCAGATCCGTGGGACCGGCCTCTTCAGGATCCGCGACCCCGGTGACCGGCGCCGCGGGAAGTTCCCCCACGATGGTGGCCCCGAGACGGGAGGCCACCTCACCCACCGGATACGACCTCACGCTAGCGGTTGAGGCGCTTGATGACCTCATCACTGATGTCCGACCCTCCATAGAGCACAGTTGCCTTGTCGAGCACGAGCGTGAATCCCTTGCTCTTAGCGACCTGTTCGATCGCATCCGTGATCTGCTTCTTGATGCGCTGCGAGAGCTGGCGATCGAGGTTCTCGACTTCCGCCTTCTTGGGCTTCAGTTCGTCCTCGAACTGCTTCTGCATCTCGCGCAGATCCTTGGCGCTCTTGCCGGCCTTCTTGGCCTCCTCGAGCTTCTGCTGGTCCGAGGCGAGCTCCTTCTGGTAGGCCTCCGCCTTGGCGCGGAAATTGGCCTGAGCCTTCTGGGCCTCGTCATACTCCCGGAAGATCTTCTGGGTCTCGACGTAGGCGATGCCCGAGGGGGCAGGAGGCGCAGCGAGGACGGGAGTCGAGAAGCAAGCGCCGGTCACGAGACCGACGGCCAGCACGAGGCGATGCGAGAGGCGGGACATGGATTCGGATCTCCTTGCAAGCACGGTGAACTAGAACTTTTGACCGATCGAGAAGTGGATAGCATACTGCCCCCACTTCCGGAAACCGAGATCGAGCCGCAAGGGCCCGAGCGGCGTGTTGACACGCACACCTGCCCCGTACCCGGATCGCGCCCTGGACCAGGCAAAATTTTGCCTGGCCTGGTCCCAGAAGATACCCGTATCCCCGAACAGCGCCCCGGCCACCCGGTCACCGAACACGGGAAAGCGATACTCGAGCGAGGCGAGCGAGAAGGAGTCGCCCGCATAAGCCTGCCCGGTCTGCTGGACCTGCTGGATGTCCAGAGGGCTCGGAGTTTCGGGCCAGCCGCGGATGAGGTTCGGGCCGATGGCGAAGTACTGTTCGTACCGGGGAACGTCTCCGCCCAGGGGCGTCTGGAGCGAGCCCAGCTTCAACCCGAAGGCGAGCGTGTGGCCGAACCACAGCGGGAAGTAACGATTGACGTCCAGCTGGAGACGGGTGACGCTCACGTTGCCGAGCCCGAGATACTGCTCGAGGGTGGCCGTGTTGAACCAGCCCGTGCTCGGATTGAGAAGATAATCCCGGCTGTCGAACGAGACGGTATAGCCGACGCTGGCATTCCAGATGGGATCCGTCGAGGCCCCGTCCCGGACGACCGGCGGGATGGGCCTGTCATAATTGAACTGGACACCACCCGAGCCATCGAACAACCCGACGTACTCCACGCGGGTCTTCAGCGAGCCCCGCCACTGGGCGGTGATGGGATCATCACCGAACAGCGGACGCCCGTAGTTGAGGCTGAAACCCCGCCGCTCCTCGAGGAACGAGGCGAAGAAGTTGTAAAACCGGCGCCAGTAGAGCCCCGTACCGAACGAACTGTGGGCCTCGTCGATCCAGGGATTGAAATAGCTGAATTCCGCCGAGGGGTTCCGCGAGATGTTGAGATCGGCCGAGACGGACTGGGCGCGCCCGAACAGGTTGTCTTTCCGGACGCTTGCGATCCCGATGACCCCGTCCCGGGTGCTCCATCCGGCCGAGGCGTTGATGGCCCCCGTGTTCTTCTCCTTGAGGGCCAACCCGATGACGAAGTGGCCGGGACGCTCGGGCACCGGGTCGTAACGCGGGACGACTTCATCGAAGAAGTTCAGGTTGACGATGCGACGCAGGTCGTCCTGGAAGCGATTGGCGTTGAAGACCTCTCCAGGCTTGACCGTGAACTCGCGCCGGATGACGAACTCCTGGGTCTCGACGTTGCCCGAGAGCCGGATCTCGTCGAGAATCCCTTCCGCGAAGGAGATCTGGAGGCGGCCGGAATCCTTGACCTCGAGGTTGGCCACGCGAGCGAGGACGTAGCCGGCCTTCTGATACCGTTCTTCGAGCCCGCGGAGGCGATCCTGGACTTCCTTGAAGTTGAGGGTCTTGCCCTCGAGCCCCTTGAACTCCTCGAGCACCTCGGCCACAGGAAAGACCGTGACCCCTTGCAGGTCGATTCCCGCCAGGACCGGGTTCTCCTCGACGGTGAAGACCAGCACGAGCCCCCCGAAAGGAGACTCGTCCAGACGGGCCCGGACATCCCGAAACAGGCCCAGGCCGTAGATCCGCTGCATGCTCTCGAGGACCCTGGAACGCGAGACCTCCTGTCCGGGCTGGACCGGAACGGCGAGAAGGACCGTATCCTCGTCGAGGCTCTTCAGCCCTTCCACCCGGACATCTCGGATGGGAACCCCGGGTCCCTCGTCGTCGACGGGCGCACTCGAGGTCGCCTGCGCGCTGGCGGTCGCCGGCTCGACGGGGCTCGCCTGAAAAGATGCCGAGGCATCACCAGGTGCTGCCTCGGCCGCGGACGCGAGGGACCAGATGATTCCTCCCGCCAGCATGAAGAGCGCTCGGAAGGCCAGGGAAGGTCTGAAGGGATGGAAGGTACTCAAGCAAGACCTTTCCGGAGTCGGTCCGGACGGGAGGGAGGATATTCGATTATAAGAGAGGGTGAAGCCAGGGGAAAGATCTACTCTGACCGGGAACCGCCATCCCCTCCGGAAAGCAGGCGGATCCGGGTGGCTCTCCGACCGTTGGTGGCCTCCACGCGGAAGAGGGCCTTCCCGACCCGGATCTCGTCACCGACCTCGGGAGTATGGCCGATCTCCCCGAACACCAGTCCGGCGATGGTATTGAATTCGTCATCAGGGAGGTCCAGGGCAAACCGTTCGTTGAGCCGGTCGATGTTGACGCGCCCGTCGATGAGATAGGACCCGTCGGCCTGCGGCTCGACATCCGATGCCCCGACCTCGAACTCGTCCGAGATCTCGCCGACGAGCTGCTCCATGAGGTCTTCCATCGTGACGAGACCCGCCGTGCCGCCGAACTCGTCGATGACGATCGCCACCTGGGTCCGGCGACGCCGGAACTCGGTGAGCATGTCCGAGATGGACTTGTTCTCGGGAACGGCCAGCACGGGACGCATGACGGCCCGGGCTTCGACCGTCTCGGCCTCGCCCAGCCGACCGAGCAGGTCCTTGACGTGGACGACGCCCACGATGTGATCGACGCTGCCTTCGTACACCGGAAACCGGGTGTGGTGGCACGCACCGGCCAGCGTCAGGACCTCCTGGAGGCGCGCCGAGACGGGCACACACTGGATCTCGAGACGCGGCACCATGACCTCGTCGACCGTCTTGTCGGCGAACTCGAAGGCCTTGTGGAGTAGAGCCTGCTCGTCGGCCTCGAGGACCCCGCCCTCGTGAGAGGCCTGGACGAGCATCTTGAGCTCTTCCTCGGAATGGACCAGGTGCACGGCCTTCTGGACGTGCAGGCCGAACAACCCCAGGAAGATCGCGGACGATCGGTTGAGGAACCAGATGAAGGGTCGGAACAGCTGGTAGAAGAGCTCGATCGGATAGACGCAGAAGAGCACCACCCGCTCGGCCTGATGCAGGCCGAGCGTCTTGGGCGCCAGCTCCCCGAGGACCATCAGGACGTAACTGATCACCCCGAACGAGAGTACCAGCGTGATGGTCCGCTCGGCAGGTGCTGGCAGCAGCGCGAAGAGCGGGTGGAAGGCCTTCTCGAGGATGTGGGCCAGCGTCTGCTCACCCATCGCCCCGAGCCCCAGGCTCGCGAGGGTGATGCCCAGCTGGGTGCTGGAGATGAACCGGGTCGGCTCCTCGAGCGCCTTCTTGACGCGCCGGGCGGCCGCATTGCCCTCGTCGGACAGCTGATCGATGCGCGTCCGGCGCACGCTCACGAACGCATACTCGGCTGCCACGCAGAAGGCGGTGGCCACCACGAGGCCCGCGACGATCAGCAGGTCGGAGAAGAGATGAGAAGAGCCATCCATGGGGTTACGGAGCTCCCTCGACGGACGAGCGCGTCTTCAAGGCGCCGCGGTGTTGTTCCAGGCGATCGCGGTAAGCCGACTGCCAGATGTTCTCGGTCCACATGACGAGGGCATCCTCACCATCCTCCTGGTAGTAGCCCTTGCGGCGACCGAGGGAGGTGAACCCGTATTTCTCGTACAGACGCTGAGCCCCCATGTTGGAGGCCCGGACCTCGAGCGTGACCCACTTGGCGCCGCGCCCCGCGGCATCGTCGATGAGGTGCAACAACAACCGCTCTCCGATGTGACGTCGCTGGAAGGCCGGATGCACGGCGATGGTCGTGACGTGCGCTTCCTCGAGGATCAACCAGTACCCTGCATACCCCACGATCCGGTCACCCTCTCGAACGACGAAGTAGTGACTGGCCGGATTGTCGATCTCGTTCGCGAAGGACTGGACGGTCCAGCGATCGCCGAAACAGAGCTTCTCGATGGGCACGACGTCGACGAGATCGCCATGCTTCATGTCGTCGATGGCGATCATGCGTGTCCCTCCAGGGGGGTGGCGAGAGGGCGCCAGTTGGGGGTGGCACTGGCCTCGCGCAGGTAGCTGGGACGGGCCGAGACGGGATCGTCCTGCAGGCCCGCCGCGAGCCGGAGCGCCCCGAGTCGGGCGACCGAATCGGCCTGCAGCCGCGAATCGGGTCCCACCCGGTGCAGGGGAGCTTCACGCTCGAGAGCCTCGAGATGCGTCAGCCAGCTCGGCGCGTCCTGGCACCGGGGGCTCTCAACGGGTTCGAGGACAGAGCCTTCGACCCGGTAAATGGCCGTGAACACCTCGCCGCGGCGCGCGTCCTGCCACACCGCCACGCGCCCGGACACTCCGGCCTGGAAGGCGAGCGCCTCGAGGGTCCCGAGGGTCACGAGCGGCACCTGCCGGGCCAGGGCGTACCCCTTGGCCCAGGCGAGCGCCGTGCGCACGCCCGTGAAGCTTCCAGGCCCGACCACGACGGCCACGGGAACCGCGGCGCTCCGGGGAAGGCCCGCGTCTTGCCAGAGTTGCTGGATACCCGCTGCGAGACGCTCTGCGTGGCGCGCACGCCCCGTGTCGCCAGCTTCGTCGAGGCTGGCCAGGATCCGGTCCCGGGTGGCGAGCGCCAGCGAGAGGCGCTCCTCGGCCGTGTGGATCCCGAGCACGGGAGCCATCGAGGGCTCAGGCATCCCCCGCCCCCAGCGCCTGCTGTACCCAGGAGGCCGCTCGCTCCGTGCGGGGTTCGAGATGCGCGTCTCGACCCTCTTCCCGCCAGGAGAGGTTCGCGACGAGACCGGGGGGCAGGGACACTTCGAACCGCTCGGGCCACTCGACGAGCACGACGGCATCGGGGCGATCCCACGCTTCCTCGAGATCCGGGGGGGCCTGCTGCGCAGCCTCCAGCCGGTAGAGATCCAGGTGGACCAGGGGCACGCGCGCCTCATCGTGTTCATGGACGAGAGAGAACGTGGGGCTGGTGATGGGCTCCTCGATGCCGAGTCCTGCGGCGATGCCCTGGGCGAGCGAGGTCTTGCCGGCACCGAGGTCGCCCCGGAGCCAGAGCACGTCACCCGGGCGCGCTGATCGACCGAGCGCCATCCCGAGGGCGCGGGTGGCGTCGACGGAGGCCAGGTGCAGCCGACGGGCGGAGGAGGACAAGGCGAACCCCACGAGCGGGGACCTCACGCGAGGTCCGGAAAAGCGTGACCCTGTCGAGTCGCGGAGGGGGTTTTTAGACCTGCTTTGAAGCAGGTGGGTGCCCTCCTGCCAGTGTTCCGTTTCCGTCTACGGGGACGGTCTACTTCACACCCTCAGAGTCCGGGGCTCCCGTTTCGTTGACTTGTAGCCCAAAAACCGGACCATCACGTCGACCCGACAGGATCGCCCCGAGTGTAGCACCCCGTTGAACCTCGGGCAACACGCGCGGGGACCGATGCAAGGCTGCCACGCGAACCGGGCCCGGGTGTAAAATCAGGGGGCTGCAAGATCCCCTCAGACGGCGACGCTCGGCCGTCCCGTGGACTTCCCGAGGAGGTACCCAAGGTGTCGACCCCCCATCCGACGGCTACCCGACGAGCCCTCGTCACGGGCGTCACCGGGCAGGACGGCTCCTACCTGGCCGAACTCTTGCTGGCGAAGGGTTACGAGGTCCACGGGATCAAGCGTCGGGCCTCGAGCTTCAACAGCCAGCGCGTCGACCACCTCTACCAGGACCCCCACGAGGCCGACCGCCGGTTCATCCTGCACTACGGGGACCTGACGGACTCGACCAACCTGATCCGCATCGTGCAGGAGGTCCAGCCGGACGAGATCTACAACCTGGCGGCCATGAGCCACGTCGCCGTCGCGTTCGACACTCCCGAGTACACCGCCAATGCGGACGGGATCGGCACCTTGCGTCTGCTGGAGGCCATCCGGATCCTGGGGCTGGAGCGCAAAACGCGGTTCTACCAGGCCTCCACCTCGGAACTGTACGGCAAGGTCCAGGCCGTCCCCCAGGACGAGACGACGCCCTTCTACCCGCGCAGCCCCTACGGCGCGGCCAAGATCTATGCCTACTGGATCACCGTCAATTACCGGGAAGCCTACGGGATCCACGCCTCGAACGGCGTCCTGTTCAACCACGAGAGCCCGCGGCGCGGCGAGACCTTCGTGACGCGCAAGATCACGCGCGCCGTGGCCCGCATCCACCTGGGCCTCGAGGACCGACTGTACCTGGGCAACCTCGATGCCCGGCGCGACTGGGGCCATGCCCGGGACTACGTCGAGGCCATGTGGCTCATGCTCCAGCAGGAGACGCCGGACGACTACGTGATCGCGACGGGCGAGCAGCACTCGGTGCGCGCGTTCGTCGAGCGGGCCTTCGCCGAGGTCGGGCACACCCTCCGCTGGGAGGGGGAGGGCGTCCAGGAACGCGGCATCAACACGGCCACGGGCAAGGTCCTCGTCGAAGTCGACCCCCGGTATTTCCGCCCCACGGAGGTCGACACCCTGCTCGGCAACCCGGCCAGGGCCCGGCGGCAGCTGGGCTGGGAACCTCGCACGAGCTTCGAGGAGCTGGTGCGCGAGATGGTCGCCCATGACCTCGAGGAGGCCCGCCAGTTCGAGGTCGTCACGAAGAGCGGGTTCGAGGTCTTCGCGCCCCATGAATGAGTCGTCGCGCATCCACGTCGCCGGCCACCGGGGCCTGGTGGGCTCGGCGATCGTCCGCCGCCTCGAGGCCGGCGGCTACAAGCATCTCCTGCTGCGGACCAGCCAGGAACTCGACCTGCGCGACCCCGTCGCGACCCGCCAGTTCTTCGAGGAAGCGCGTCCTGAATACGTCTTCCTGGCCGCAGCCCGGGTGGGGGGCATTCTCGCCAACTCCCGGAGTCCGGTGGACTTTCTGGCCGACAACCTGGCCATCCAGCAGAACGTGATCACCTCGGCCCACGCGACGGGCGTGACGAAGCTGCTGTTTCTCGGCTCGTCGTGCATCTACCCGCGGGAATGCCCGCAGCCCATCCGCGAGGAATACCTGCTCTCGGGCCCGCTGGAGCGCACCAACGAGTGGTACGCGATCGCCAAGATCGCGGGCATCAAGCTGTGCCAGGCCTACCGGCAGCAACACGGGGCGCGGTTCATCTCGGCGATGCCCACGAACCTCTACGGGCCGAACGACAACTTCGATCTCGAGACCTCGCACGTCCTCCCGGCCATGATCCGCAAGTTCCACGACGCCACCCGCACGGGCGGCCCCGTGACGCTCTGGGGGTCGGGTAACCCGCGCCGGGAGTTCCTGCACGTGGACGACCTGGCGGACGCCTGCCTGTTCCTGATGGACCGCTACGAGGACGACTGGCCCATCAACGTGGGCACGGGCACGGACGTGACGATCCGCGAACTGGCGGCGCTGGTGGCGCGCGCCGTGGGCTACACGGGCGAGGTGGTCTGGGATGACTCGAAGCCGGACGGCACGCCCAGGAAGTGGCTCGACGTGAGCCGGCTCTCGGAGCTGGGCTGGCAGGCCCGCCTCGATCTCGAGACGGGCCTGCGAGAGACGGTCACGTGGTATCAGGCAAACCGTGAGGAGTGACCCGCGGATGAACGATCCTGCCTCCATCGCCATCGGCGAGTACTGTCACCAGCTCGCTCGGGAACTTTTCCCCATATGCCGTAGCCTGACGGGCGATGGGGTCCGTGCGACCTTGAGCCGTCTCCGGAAAGAGCTACCCGATCTGGTCATCGAGAGCGTGGCGACAGGGACACCTGCATTCGACTGGACCGTACCGGATGAATGGAC
>JBIIHZ010000237.1:0-4283 GCA_044235265.1 Candidatus Sericytochromatia bacterium | reverse complement strand
TCGCTGAAGCGTCAGGTCCTGCATGGCGCGGCGCACCTCCGGGTCCATGACCGTGTACACGATCAGCCCCCCCGAGGTCAGGGCCTGCTCGACGATATCCACGACCTGGGAGTGCGTGCGGACCCGCTGGACCCGGTGCAGGCGGATCGGCGTCCCGCGAAACTGGAGAGCTGCGGCCTTGGCCACGTGCTCGGCGGTTTCTCCGCTGCCGTCGGAGACGGCGTACACGTGGCAAGCGGGTTCGTTCGTGATGAGGTCGGGCAGCATCGGATCTCGCCTCCGGATGGTCAACCTCCGCATGATACCAGCCTGCTCGCCGGGGTTTGCCAGGCGGAGCGGGAGGGTAAGGTGGGGTGGCAGGTCATCTGCGTGGGAAAATCAGTCAGGGCGCCCGTGAGCACCATTCATTTCGGTCGGAGAGAGATCCACTGCAAGCTCGTGTACGTGGGCCCCGCGCTGGGCGGGAAGACCACGAACCTCGTCACGCTGCATGCCGAACTCGATGAGCGTTCCCGCGGGGAGCTGTTTTCGCTCGCGTCCGAGACCGACCGCACCCTCTTCTTCGACTGGATGATGGTCGAGGGCTGCCCCCTCGAGGACTTCCAGGTCAAGTTCTCGCTCTATTCCGTTCCCGGTCAGGCCCAGGAACAGGATGCCCGGCGATCGATCCTCCAGGGGGTCGACGGTCTCGTATTCGTGGCCGATTCCGCTCCCGATCGCTGGCTGGCCAACACCCAGAGTCTGCTGTCGGTCAGGCAACTTTTGGCCGAGCAGGATCTCAGTCTGGACGACCTGCCCTGGGTGATCCAGTTCAACAAGCGTGATCTGCCGACCGCCCTCCCCGTCCCGTTGCTGCAGGCCGAACTGAATCCGTTCGCGGTGCCCGCCTTCGAAGCCGTGGCCCTCCATGGCGTCGGGGTGAGGCAGACCTTCGAATGCCTGCGCGATCGCGTGCTCGAGGCGCTGGCCGGATGAACCGCGGGCAGAACCTCGTTCATGAGCTCCAGGCCTGGTTCGAGCCGCGATTGACGGCGGGCCACCCGATGTCTCGCGTCGCCACCGACCTCGTTCTGTGGCTCCAGGAACGTCTCGCGATGCCCGAACTGGCGATCGCCTGGCGGTCTCAGCCGACGCAGGTCTGGCATATCGCTCCGCCCGACTGGGAGTGGGGCCTCGAGCTGGGGGTGCGACGCCTGGCGCCACCCGGAGAGTGGCTTCCCATCCAGAACGGTCACGTCAACTGGGTTTCGGGGGGGATCTCCGTTCCCGCTCCCCTGCAGGCCGTCTTCCTCTTGCCGCCGGAGGGAGACCCTTTGCCCCTGGTCCCCCTGGTCCAGCCGCTGGGCCTCATGCTGGCCACCTGCATCCTGCAGGAAGTGGCCCTCCGCCAGGAGCGCATCATCCTCGATCAGGGACATCGCATCCGGGCACATCGCCAGATGGCCATGCGCATCGCGAACACCTATGACCTGTCGGCGGTGTCCGCGGCCATGTGCGAGGTGGCCACCCAGGCCCTCGCTGCGCCGTATGCGGCCCTCTTTCTCGTCGAGGGCGGGCGCATCCTCCGTCGCGTGGAAGAGCTGGCCGTCCTCAAGGGCGGCCTGGGCCGGGTCCGGCAGTTGCTCCAGCGGGCCAATCATGAGGAAGATCGCGCCATCCATCTGCTGGAGGAGTGTGGCTTCCTCGCCGACGTGGTGACCTCGGGCAAGCTGCAATGGCTCGATGCACGCGTGAGTCCGTCCGGTCGGCCTCCGATGCTGGCCCGCCAGGGCCTCGCGTCCATTCTCGCAGCGCCGCTGGCCACCGAGCGCGAGGTCATCGGGGTATTCGTGGTGGGCTCGCTCGAACCCCGTCGTTTCGAGGTCGGTGAGCAGGATCTGGTCGCCGATCTCGTCCAGCAGGCCACCGGGGCCGCCGTGACGGCGCGTCTGTATCAGGAAGTCCTGGCCTCGCAGGACCAGGCGGTCCGCATGGTGCAGCGCCTGCGAGAGATGAACACCTGGCTGGCCGAGATTGCTCGCCATCTGACCGTGACGGGGGCCTGCGAGGCGCTCGTCCGGGGTCTCGGGGAGATGCAGCCGGGGGCACAGATCGTCATCCACCTGCGCGACGAGCAGAGGTGGTGGGTCGAGTCCAGCACCGGGGCCCTGGCTCCCCCCTTGCCCGAATCCTGGAGCCGGCTGCTCTCACAGCGGGAACATGCGCATCTCTGGCTGCTCTCGGAGACTGACCTCGTCGAACCGGGTTGGAAGGGACGGCAGTCGGTGGTCCTGGTGCCCCTGGAGCACGCGCGCGAGACGATCGGTATTCTCGAGGTCGCGCTCGATACCGCCGCCGACCCCTCGATGCTCGAACTGTTCGAGACCCTCGTCGCCCACACCTCGCTCACGATCCAGAACGCGCGACTGGTCGAACAGTTCGAACGTCAGGCCATCACGGACGGATTGACGGGTATCTTCAATCGCCGGTATCTCGATGAACGCCTCGCAGCCGAACTGCACCGGGCCGAGCGCTACGGCCATTCGCTGAGCTTGATCATCCTCGACATCGACCACTTCAAGACCGTCAACGACGTCCTGGGGCATCTCGGAGGCGATTCCGTTCTCTGCGACGTGGCAGCCCTGCTCCGGGATCGCGTCAGGAAGATCGACGTCGTGGCACGTTACGGCGGGGAAGAGTTCGCCATCGTCCTGCCCGAGACGGGGGTCAAGGGGGCGCTCTATGTCGCCGAGAAGCTCCGGGCCTGGATCGAGGAGCACCCCTTCGAGGGGGAGGAGCGCCTGCCCCGGGGCATCATCACGAGCAGTTTCGGGGTGGCTTCCACCGAGGTTCATGGCGTGGATCCGGTGGACCTGATCCGGAGTGCCGACCTCAGTCTCTACCAGGCCAAGACGGCAGGCCGGAACCGCGTCGGTGACGTGGTCCCGGCCTCGGCTTCCTGAGGTCGTCAGGCCAGAGGCGCGGCCTCGGGTCGCTCGAACACGGTGGTCGGGATGGTCTCGGCGGGCTGGCCGAGACGCGCTGCCAGCCAAGACACCAGGTCGGTCACGGGCAGCCGGACCTGGGCCATGGAGTCCCGTTCGCGGACCGTCACGGCCCGATCGTCGAGGCTGTCGAAGTCGATCGTGACGCAGTAGGGGGTGCCCACTTCGTCCTGACGGCGGTAGCGCTTCCCGATCGAGCCGGTCTCGTCGTACTCGACGTGCCAGCGCTCCCGGAGCATCCGGGCGATCGTCTGAGCGGGGCCCCGCAGTTCGGGCTTCTTGGAGAGGGGGAGCACGGCCACCTTGATGGGGGCCAGGGCGGGGTGCAGGCGCAGGACGACGCGCGTCTCGCCCTTCTCGTCCGTTTCCTCGTGGTAGCTGTCGACCAGGAAGGCCAGCGTCGCGCGATCCGCACCGGCCGAGGGCTCGATGACGTGCGGGACGTACGTACGCCGCTGCTCGTCGTCGAAGTGCGTGAGTTCCTTGCCGCTGAACTCCTGGTGCCGCCCGAGGTCGTAGTCCGTCCGGTTGGCGATGCCTTCGAGTTCGCTCCAGCCGAACGGGAAGAGGTATTCGATGTCGTAGCAGCCGCGGGAGTAGTGCGCGAGCTCCTCGGGGGTCTGGGCGCGCTTGCGCAGGCGTTCCACCGTCATGCCGAGATTGAGATACCAGCTCCAGCGGGCCTCGACCCAGCGCTCGAACCAGGCATCGGAGTCCTCGGGAGGACAGAAGTACTCCAGCTCCATCTGCTCGAACTCACGTGTCCGGAACGTGAAGTTGCCGGGGGTGATCTCGTTGCGGAACGACTTCCCGATCTGGGCGATCCCGAAAGGGGGCTTGCGCCGGGTCGCCGTCTGCACGTTCTTGAAGTTGACGAAGATGCCCTGGGCCGTTTCGGGGCGCATGTAGACGACGGCGGCCGAGTCCTCGACGGGCCCCATGAACGTCTTGAACATGAGGTTGAAGTTCCGCGGCTCGGTGAGTTCCTTGCTGCTGCAGGACGGGCACCGGAGCAGGGCCAGGGCTGCCCGGGTTTTACCGGCGTCCTTCAGCAGTTCTTCCACCGGGCTCGAAGCCAGCATCGACTGGAGCTCCAGGGAGTTCGGGGCAGCCTTCTGGATCAGGTGGTCGGCGCGGAAGCGCTGCTTGCAGGCCTTGCAGTCGACCAGGGGGTCATGGAAGGTCTCGAGGTGCCCGCTGGCGCGCCAGGCTTCCGGGTGCATGAGGATCGCGGCATCGAGGCCGACGACGTCGTCCCGTTCCTGCACCACGGCGCGCCACCACGCCTGCTTGACGTTG
>JBIIHZ010000236.1:0-4288 GCA_044235265.1 Candidatus Sericytochromatia bacterium | reverse complement strand
GTGACGACTTCCGGTTCGGCGGAGCTGGCCTCCTCCCCCGCAACGTCCGGGACGCCGTGGTCCATGCGATGACCGTGCCGGCCTTCGCCGGAAACACCGGGCTGAAGGCGGCGGTACCGTTGAAGATGCCGGTAGGCAACGCGAGTCGGGCGTAGACCTTCAGGACGGAAGTGGCTTGACCGGCCGCCTGCGCGGCCAGCTGGACCAGATCGATCCGGAACAGCGCCCTCACCGGCCGGAGACAGGTTGTTGATGACCTGGTTTCCGGCCGGGCAGCCACTCAGGGAAAGGGCCAGCAGGATGCCCGATGCGATCATCTGCGTGGAACGGGACAGCTTGAATCGTGACAAGCACGTCGAGGGTTCAGGAGGGCCGCGGAAGCGTCTCGACGGCGCGGGCCGCGTCGATCCGGCCGTGCCCGAACTCGGGAGTGAATGCGCTCCCCCCGAGGGGTTGCGCCGTGCGTTCTATGTGCGCCTTGACGGCTGCAGCGCTCAGGCCCGGGTGCAGGTCGCGAACGAGCGCCGCCAGCCCGGCCACGCAAGGCGTGGCCATGGACGTGCCCGACATCCAGCCATAGTCCTTGAATCCGGTCTGGTTGGTGTTGGTGGGCAGCAACGACAGGATGCTGGATCCGGGGGCCGAGACCGAGATCCACTCACCGAAACTCGAGAAAGAGGATTTCCGGTCCATCTCGTCCGTGGATCCCACGGCCAGGACGCCTGGCATGGCCGCCGGGTACAGGATGTCGTGATGCCCGCTGTTGCCCATGGCCGCGACCAGCAGGGCGCCCTTCGCCTGGGCATGGGCCACGGCATCCTTCAGGATGTCCGGGCAACTGGGCGATCCCAGGCTCATGCTGATGACGCTCGCCCCCGCATCCGCCGCGTGTACGATGCCGGCCGCGACGCTTGCCGCCGTCCCGAATCCGTAGTCCGAGACGACCTTCTCACCCAGGATCCGGCACCCGGGAGCCATGCCCACGATCCCGACGCCATTGTCGGCCGAGGCCCCCACGATCCCGGCGGCGTGGGTACCGTGTCCGCCACCGTCCAGGGGGTCATCGATGTTCTTGAGGAAGTCGCGGCCGGGAATCACCCGGCTCTTGCCTGCCCCGTCCAGCAGGTCGGGATGCTTGCCATCGACGCCCGTGTCGAGGACGGCCACGATCGTGCGCGCGCTGCTGCGCGTCCGGGCATGGGCCCGGGCGAGATTCACCCGGGCGATCGCCCACTGTCGGGCAGCCATGGGGTCGTTGACCTGGAAGGAGGGCCCCTGCACGGCGCGCTCGTCGCGTGGCAGGTGGAACACGGTGTCGCGTTCGGCTTTCACGACCGCCGGGTCGGCCGCGAGGCTTGCCACCGCTGCCGTGGCGCGAACCGAACCGGCCAGGACACGCATCCGTCGCCAGCCGATCCGTCCCAGCACGTCCGCGGGGTCGGTCATGTTCGCGAGACCGAGGGTCCGCTCGAGGCGCGCCACCGCTTCCGGTGAGGTGTCGGGACGAAGCTTCACGAGGACCATCCCGGTTGCCTGGGCGGCCGTGGGGTCCGTGGCGGGAAGGGAAGCGGGGCGGAGGGGAGAGGTCGTGCAGGCGGCCAGGGCCACCAGCAGGGGGGTGGCGATCGCCACGCGGAGCCGGTTCGACATGACGGGGACTCCCGGACGACTCACCGTTGAGCCGTCTACATAACCTCAAATTAAGGCAAATTTAAGGTTTGCGCAAGCAGTGGCAAGCCGTTTTCGTGTCCCGGTTGCCCGGAGGCAAGTTCAGGGTTGCCTCGTCAGGCCGACCGCAAGGGGTCCGGACCGGTGCCGGACTCGAGCCGGGCCCGTTCCTCGAGCGCGCGGGACCGCCAGTAGGCCGCCGGTCCATCGCCGGGATGGGTGGCGAGGATCTGGTCCAGGAGGCTCGCCCCCCCGGACGGATTGTTCCGCAGGACCAGACCCACGGCCCGTTCGAACATGTCTCGCGAGGTGCGCTTGTGGCGGATTGTTTCCTCGTCGTCCTGGGAGAAGTACTCGTGCACGGCGATCGCCCGGGACTTGCCTTTCACGGGGACCCGACCCAGCCAGCGGGAAAGTTCTCGGTCCTCGCTCTGGAGGTGCAATTCGACCGAGTCCGTGAAGAGGATGCCACACTGGAACTCGCGCGTGAGACTCTCGACGCGCGCGGCGAGATTGACGGCGTCCGAGATCACGGTGGCCTCGAAGCGAACCTCGTCGCCGACGGTTCCCATCATGACGGGGCCCGTATGGATGCCGATGCCGATGGACAGGTCCGCGCTGGCTTGCGATGCGACGGCATGCTCAACCATCGCGCGCTGCATGTCCGCGGCCGCCAGCAAGGCCTTTCTGGGGTCTCCCGGGAACAGCGCCATGATGGCGTCACCGATGTACTTGTCGATGAACCCCCCGTGCCGGCGAATGCAAGGCCCCAGCCGCGAGAAGCAGCGATTCAGCAGGGAGAGGGTGTCCTCCGGGGAGAGACTCTCGCTGAGGCGGGTGAAGTGATGAACGTCCGCGAACAGGATGGTCATCGACCGTTCGGTCGCATCCCCCAGCCGGGCGGCCGTGATGTCCTCGTAGCCGAGGGTCCGCAGGAACTCGACCGGCACGAACCGGCTGAAGGCCTCGTTGGAGGCCTGCAACTGGCGAGTCCGTTCGAACACCCGCTGCTCCAGGTGTTGCGCGAGGTCCTCTGCCCGGGCCTTTTCCTCGACCAGTTGCTCGTTGAGACGCTCGAGCTGGTCCTTGTGGAAGTGGAGTCGGTGGTGGAGCGTCGTGACACGTTCCGCGGCGATCAGGCGCAACCGGAGTTCGTCCCGATCGAGGGGTTTCGACAGGTAGTCGTCCGCGCCCGCCAGCATGCCGGTCCTGCGGTGTTCCTTGTCGCCCAGGGACGTCAGGAGAATGACGTACGGGTAACCGTGGCCCGGGGCGTTTCGCACGCGCTGACAGAGCTCCAGGCCATCCATCCCCGGCATCAGCCAGTCGCTGATCACGACGTCGATGGGGCGAGTCTGGTAGATCAGCCAGGCTTCATCGCCGGTCGAGGCCACCCAGCAGGTGTGGCCTTCCTTTTCGATGCAGCGCTGCAGGATGAGACGGGACGTGGGATCGTCCTCGGCGATGAGGACCTGCATCAGCGATCGTCCACCGGGTCCGGATGGCCCGCGGCGATCTGCGCCAGGACGGTCTCGAGTTCCCGCTCGAGCGCGGGGACCAGGGCCTTCGCGGACACGACATCCTCCTGCTTGAGCAGGCTTTCGAGTTCCTTGCCGACCCGGGCCACCCGGCTGGCCCCGACGTTCAGGGCGCTGCCCTTGAGGGTATGGGCTGCGCGGTGAGCCGTCCCCAGATCCCCCGCCGAGAGCGAGCTGGTCAGCACCTCGATCTGCCGGGCGGAATCGACCTGGAAGACCGAGAGAATCTCGGCCACCAGGTCCTCCTCACCCGGCTCCTGGAGTTCTCGCAGGCTGTCCAGGACCCGTTCGTCGAGAATCGGCTCGCCGGGCTCTGCGGGCGGAGTCAAGGTCGGTTCCGCCACCGCCTCCGCCGGCCGCGAAACCCAGCGTTCGAGCGCTTCGCGCAGCAAGTCCGTCGTCACGGGTTTGGACAGATAATCATTCATGCCGGCTTTGAGGCAGGCCTCGCGATCGCCCTGGATGGCATTGGCCGTGAGGGCGATGACCGGGATGCGAGAGAGCGGACCGGGGAGCTGACGGATCCGGGCGGTGGCCTCGAACCCGTCCATCTCGGGCATGTGACAGTCCATCAGGATGGCATCGAACGGGCGGGTCTGCACGGCTTCCAGGGCCAGGATCCCGTTGACCACCACATGCGCCTGGTACCCGAGTTTCTCGACCATGCGCACGGCGACGGTCTGGTTGACCGGGTTGTCCTCGGCGATCAAGATGCGCCCGCGGAGCGCCGTTTCCGGGGCCGAGGGCTCGGTCACGGGTGGACGGGCGGGGGTGGTCTTCTCGGGCATGGCCACGGGGCATACCGTCGACTGCAGGGTGGCCACCAGGGCGCGGTACAGCTGGGCCATGCGGATCGGCTTGGTGAGCGTCACCGCGATGCCGGCCGCATGCGCTTCCTCGACCGGCCCGTAGAGGCCCAGCGAGGTCAGCATGATGAGCGGCACGTGGGCCATCGCCGGGTCGGCCTTGATCGCCTGGGCGACCTGCAGCCCGTTCATCCCCGGCATCATCATGTCGAGGATCACCAGATGGAACAGCTCGCGTCGATCCGTGGCCTCCTGGAGCAGGTGGAGGGCCTCGGG
>JBIIHZ010000235.1:0-4299 GCA_044235265.1 Candidatus Sericytochromatia bacterium | reverse complement strand
CCTCTATGACGGCCGGGAGCAAGGTCACGGCGACGATCCCCAGGATCACCAGCTCGAAGTGCTTCTTGACGATGGGAATGTTCCCGAACCAGTAACCAGCCCCACCGGCCACGCCGACCCACAGGAGTCCACCCGCGATGCTGTATGCCAGAAAGCGCGGATAGGGCATCGCCGCGAGCCCCGCGACGAACGGAGCAAAGGTCCGCAAGATGGGGGCGAAGCGGGCCATGACGAGGGTCCGCCCCCCGTGCCGGGTGAAGTACTGCTCGGTCCGGCGCAGATGCTGCTCGCGAACCCAGCGGCGCATCCCCCCGCGCCCGAACTTCCGGGCCAGCCAGTAGTTGGTGGAATCGCCCACCACGGCAGCCAGAAACAGCACCAGGAGCAGGGGGGCGATCTCGAGGGATCCTCCCGCTGCCAGGGCACCGGCCGCGAAGAGCAGGCTGTCACCGGGCAGGAAGGGCGTGACGACGAGACCCGTCTCGCAAAAGACGATGCAGAAGAGGATGCCGTAGATGCCCGTGTCGTAGGCCCGCACCCAGGCTTCGAGATGACGATCGACGTGCAGCACCCCCTGGAGTGCCTGGGATACCGTGAGCACCGTGTCCCCCCCGTTCATGGCCAGACGAAAGAAAAGGGCGCCGGATGAACCGGCGCCCTGTCCACGAGTGCGGAGAGCGGGACTTGAACCCGCACGGATTACTCCACACGCCCCTCAAACGTGCGCGGCTGCCATTACGCCACCTCCGCAGACCTCTTATTTATACGTGAAGACGGGGGGGATTGTCAACCAAGTAGTTGCCTCTCCTCCGCGAGAAATCTAAACTGGAACCCGACGAAACCCGATGGAGGTTCCATGCGTGCCGTTCTCCGGCAGACCGCCCTCGCTCTGACACACGGCCTGACCGTACTCGCGGCCTGCCTGGTGGCCTGTCCTCGGGGCGCCCAGGCCTCGACCATGCCCGCAGCGGAGCTCGCCGAGGGAGCCCGGCTCGGTGCGGGCTTCGGGACGGGCGTGAGCGTCTCCCTGGATGCCGCCGTCGCGCCTCGGTGGCAGGTGGGGATGGCGATCCGGTCGTCCAGCCTCGAGGTCTGGGGAGCGCAAGCCCTCCTCCTCCGCGGCGGCTATCTGCTTCCGGTCCGGTGGGAGATGTTGCGGGTGGCGATCCTGGCAGAAACGGGCTGGGGCTGGGTCGAGACCCCCACGGGTTCGGGCTATGCCACGGACCATCTCGATGCGGGCCTCGGTTTCGAGTGGCCCATCCTGGATCCCCTGACGGCACGTCTGAATCTCGCCGGCCGCATCGTGGGAGCCCGGCACACCAACCTCTTTTCGGGCACGCTGTCAGGTGTCGAACTGGCCTGGCGATTCACCCGCCACGCCGAGGTGACCTTCGGCAGCAACGGATTCGGCAATGTGGTCGGGCTCAAGCTGGGGCTCTGATCGCGCGGGGTTCGCCCTGGCGATCGCGACGCTCACGACCACCCTTCCCGCGGGGGCTGCGGGAGCTGCGGAGAGTCGGCCCGTTCCGCGGATGGTACCGACCGTCGTGACGACCGGTGCACCAGCCCCTGCGACGCCCGTGTCGCCGGCTGCCACGACCGACGCCATACCTCCGATCCCCGTGCCCGTCACGGTTCCCATCGGTGACGCCTCGGCCTCGCTCACATGGCCGCTGCTCTCCTGGCTCCCCCCTCACGATCCCTGGATCGCGGCCGGGCTCAGCCTCGGTGTCAACGGACTTGGCCAGGTCTACAACGGGGACTGGGACCATGCCTGGTGGGCCATCGCCCCGGCGCTGGCCTATCCCGTCGCCTGGGGGGTCGATGCGCTGACCGGCTCGAGCGTGGCCCGTACGGCGACCGTCGTCTGGTGGACGGGGGCCAAGGCCTGGTCCAGCTGGGACGCCTACCATGAAGCGGAGCGTCGGAAATGACGCGAACCCTCCTCCGGAGCGTCTTGATGACGACGAGCTGCTGGGCCCTGTCGGGTCTGGCCGCGCCCGCGTTCGCCAGTTCGGGCCTCTGGGGCCTCGGGGATGGCCTGGGTCTTCCCGACGCGACGGCCCTCCCCGTCCTGACGTGTGAACTCGGGCTCCGCGTCGCGGCTCTCCAAGCGTGGCGCCAGTCCGGGGGGGAGGGCCGCACCTTCGGTCTGGGTTACGGCCGCATCGGTGCATGGCCAGGCGTGGACCTGGGGCTGACCTATGGCTGGCCAGGGCAGTCCTGGCCACTGCCCGGGGTGCGGTGGCAGCTGGTGGATGCGGTACCCGGCCAACCCTGGAACCTCGCGATCGGCTGGATCTCGACGGCCGTGACCGGGGACCTGCAACAGACGGGCTACCTCGTGACATCGCGAACGTTCGGCCCGATCTGCCTGTCGGGCGGATGTTCGTTCGATCCCTCGCTACAAACCCGGGTCCTGGGCACGCTGACCTGGCGCGATGGAGCCATGGGCGAGTTCGGGGTGGCCGGTGAAGGCCCCCGGAACGGGGACCCGGCCCCCCGTCTGGCGGCAGGCGTCGAGCTCGAGGCCGGTCGACCCTGGCGGGGGTTGATGGCCGTCCGGGATGTTCCCGAAGGCACCCAGGTCGTGGCAGGAGGGGGGCTCCGCTTCCGACTTGCCCAGACGCCCGCGTCCCCGGACCCCCGCCCGACCCCGGAGGCCAGCGCCTCGCTCCCGCCACGCGCGACACCCGCCCCCGGAACCATGACCACCGGACGCGTGCAGGCTCCCCGGCTTCCCCGCGCCAGCGTGATCGTCCGCGTGGTCGACGCGGACCACCGGCCCCTGGCAGGACTGCGCGTGGAACTGACGGGCCACGATCGCCCCGGAACCAGCAACGTGCTGGGCTATGCCCTCTGCCCGAACGTGCCCGCAGGCACCTGGAACATCGTGGTGCGCGATTCCCGCGGGAACTCCCTGGGCCAGCACACGCTGGTCCTCAGGGACACCGAACCGGTGATGCTCACGATCCCGGTCGAGCCCCCGGGGGAGAACCCGTGATCCCGCGTTCCGAGGAAGCCCGCCTGATGGCATGCCTGGGCTACGTCCCCCCCGTGGCGATCGCCCTGCTGGCCCGTCCCCGCTGGCGCGAGATCGGTCTGGTCCGGAGACACGCGGAACAGGCCCTGGGCCTGCAGGTGCTCTGGGCAGCGGGATCCGTCTTGCTCGCCTGGTTCGGGACCTGGTTCGGGACCTGGCTCGGGTTCGGCTGGCTGGCCATGACGGGTGTGGCCATCTCGGTCTGGCTCCTGACGGGGGTCGCGCTGGGCATCTGGGCAAGTCTGGAGGCACACGATGGACGGGAAGCGCGATTCCGCGACTGGTTGGTCCGGCGAGCCACGAGCCATCGAGCCTCGAAAAAGCGCCGCGCGAGAACCGGTCAGAAGCGCTGATCGACGGGGGGCCTCACGGATCCCGACTCTTGGCCTCGTTCTCCTGCTCGCGGGCTGTCCGGGCCTTGCGTGGACCGGACCTCACGGCCTGCCTCCCCTGATCCGGGTCTCGGGGAACGTGGACTGGCCCTCGAGTCTCGGACGCGCCCGAGAGCAGGGACGCATCCCGACGACCATCCAGCTCGAGACCTGGAAGGGGCAATGGCTGGGCGAAGGAACGCTCTCCGCCGACGGGACGACCTATCACGTGACCGCTCGCCAGGACCAGATCCGGGAAGGCTGGCACACGATCCGCCTTTCCCATCCGACCAGCGGGCAGCTCTACGAGGGAATGGCCTGGCTGACGCCCTCCCTGCAGCGTCAGATCGTCACGCTGGACGCCACCCGAACGGTCCTGACGAGCTGGGTGCGCGCCCGTTACGGAGAGGCGCCGCCCGTGCCGGAGGTCCTCGCGAGAGAAGGGCCGGAGTCGTTGCCCATCTCGACCCGCGTCCGGGAATGGGAGACGCGACTGACCGCCTGGGTCGAGCAAGATCGTCCCCCTTTCCCGCCATTGCCCAGCCCGGCTCCGATCTTTGACCGAACGTTAAATCAGCCTTCATCTCGGTGACGTCAGATCCCCACCCTCGAACGCCATTAGGGAGGTGGGGGAAGTTTCACCTGGAGGAGGGTGCGATGCGAAGCCTGATGACCTGGACCTGGGTCTTCGGACTGGCGGTCACGACGCTGATCGGTTGCGGCGGGAACAACCCGGCCCAGACGGATACCGGCATGACCGACGGCTCCGCGGGTTCGAGTTTTGCAGATTCATCGCTGTACTACGGCGCCACGCCGCTGCCCGACTCGGGGCAGACCCTGGCTGCCTCCCCCGCACCGACCACCGCGTCCTCGGCGAACCCG
>JBIIHZ010000234.1:0-4300 GCA_044235265.1 Candidatus Sericytochromatia bacterium | reverse complement strand
GCTCGCGTCCTGCTTGAAACCGGACATGGTCTGGATTCCAGAGGCCCCGGGGTTCGGGGTCCCCTGGGGAGACGAGGTCCGCATCTGGGCGAAGACGGGGGTCTGCGACAGGAGCACGAAGGATGTGGCGAGCAGGGCTGCACCGGACGATCTGGACAAGGGGCACCTCTGTGAAAAAAGGGGGGAGTGTCCTCGATGCATGCATGATTCCCCTTCCGACACGGAGATAACCGTGCGTGCGTTTCACGGCTCACAAGGGCGCCAGTCGTCGGTTTGACATCGTTGCGTGAGCGCCCTAAGATGCGCAGGTTTGCATGCAGGAGATCCCTCGATGTCCGATCCCGGCAACGTGCCCATCCGGCTTTCCATCGACGAGGCCGTGTTGCTCTCGGTCTCGCTCCGGGTGCTCGAGCACCTCGTCGAGGCGATCGAGATCAACGGAGTCCAGCAAGACCGCCTGCTGGAGGGGTTGCGGAGCAAGTTCGATCAGGTCCTGCCGTTCGAGCTGCGCGGGATGGTCGAGGAGATCGTCGAGGACATCGTCGTGACGAGCCTGCAGGACGAACCGACCTCCGAGCTCGATGCGATGACCGCCGACTCGAGTTACGCCCTCCCGATGTACGCGACCGATACCGTGTTACCCGTGATCGAGCAGGCCATCCGTGACCGTCTCACGCTCGAGATCGCCTATTACTCCATGTCTCGGGAAGAGTTCACCGTCCGCCGTATCGACCCGTTCGGCCTCAAGCGTCAGGGAGATCTTCACTGGCTCGTGGCCCACTGTCATCTCCGCGAGGATCGCCGGGTCTTCCGGGTCGATCGGATTCGCACGGTCGCACCCACCGGGGAGGCCTTCGAGATGCCCCCGGATTTCCAGATCGGCGAGTATTTCGACGACGAATGATCGGGGTTCCGTGTGACGCGCGGCCGACAGGGGGGGTGGTTGGACAACCGGGAGGTCCGCGTGGTACCGTCTATCGGCCTTCCGTGACCGGAAATCGGAGGAGATGTGGCCGAGGCATTGCTGAAGGTATCGGGACTCCAGACTCACTTCTTCACCGAGGAAGGTGTCGTCAAGGCCGTCGATGGGGTCGACTTCGAGGTCCAGCGCGGTCAGATTCTCGGTATCGTCGGTGAGTCCGGGTGTGGTAAGAGCATCACCTCGCTGAGCATCATGCGTCTCGTGGCCGCTCCGGCCGGTCGGATCGTCGGCGGGCAGATCCTCTTCCAGGGCAAGAACCTGCTGTCGCTGAGCGAGCGCGAGATGCGAGAGATCCGCGGCAACCGCATCTCGCTCATTTCTCAGGACCCCATGACCTCCCTGAATCCGGTTCTCACCATCGGGGACCAGATCATGGAAGCCATCCTCCTGCACCAGAAGGTCGATCGCCGCACGGCCCGCCAGAAGACCGTCGAGTTGCTCGAGGCTGTCGGCATCCCGGCCGCGGCCAGCCGTGTCGACAACTATCCGCACGAGTTCTCGGGGGGCATGCGGCAGCGCGTCATCATCGCGATGGCGCTGGCCTGTGAGCCCGAACTGCTCATCGCCGACGAGCCGACCACGGCCCTCGACGTCACCATCCAGGCCCAGATCCTCGACCTGATGCGCGACATCCGGACCAAGCGTGGCGCTGCGGTCGTGCTCATCACGCACGATCTGGGCGTCGTGGCCGAAATGTGCGACATGGTGGCGGTCATGTACGCCGGCAAGGTCGTCGAGTACACCGACGTCCATACCCTGTTCCGCAACCCGAAGCATCCTTACACGCAGGGCCTGCTCAACTCGATCCCGCGCATGGGCCAGAAGGTCGAGCGCCTGGAGCCCATCGAGGGGCAGCCTCCCAGCCTGTCCCGTCTGCCCGAGGGATGCTCCTTTGCGCCCCGGTGCAAGCATGCCCTGCCGCGCTGCCGGGAGGTTCCCCTGCTCGAGACCGTCGAGGCCGGGCACCTCGTTCGCTGCTGGTTGACCAAGGAGAACCGGTGATATGGCCGACGTCCTCGTCCGGGTTCGCGACCTCCGCAAGCATTTCCCCATCACCCGGGGCATCCTCTGGTCGAAGCAGGTGGGGGCTGTCAAGGCCGTCGATGGCCTGGACTTCGACATCTTCAAGGGCGAGACCCTGGGCCTCGTGGGCGAGTCCGGCTGCGGTAAGTCCACCACCGGTCGCCTCATCCTGCGCCTGATCGAACCCACTCAGGGGTCGGTGCAGTTCGAGGGACGCGAGGTCACGACGATGGCTCCGCGGGACCTGCGGGACCTGCGCCGCGAGATGCAGATCGTTTTCCAGAATCCGTATGCATCGCTCGATCCGCGCATGACCATCGGCGAATCGATCGCCGAACCGCTTCGGGTGCACGGGTTGCTCCGCGGGGCGGACCTCACGAAGCGGATCCGCGAGCTGCTCGATCGCGTGGGGCTCAATTCCATGTATGCCGAGCGCTACCCGCACGAGTTCTCGGGTGGCCAGCGCCAGCGCGTCGGGATCGCCCGGGCCCTCGCGATCAACCCGAAGTTCATCGTGGCGGATGAGCCGGTCTCGGCGCTGGACGTGAGCGTCCAGGCGCAGGTTCTCAACCTCCTGGACGACCTTCAGAAGGAGATGGGACTCACGTTCCTGTTCATCGCCCACAATCTGGCCACGGTCGAGCACATCTCGGACCGGGTGGCCGTCATGTACCTGGGCAAGATGGTCGAGCTGGCGAGTTCCGAGGAACTCTACAGGAACCCGAAGCATCCGTACACGCAGGCGCTGCTGTCGGCCGTCCCCGAGCCCGATCCGACCGTCAAGCGCGAGCGGATCCTGCTCCAGGGAGACATCCCCAGTCCCGTCAATCCGCCCACGGGCTGTCGATTCCACACGCGCTGTCCGCTCGCGCAGGACATCTGCAAGCAGGCCGATCCCGTTTTCCAGGACGTGGGGAACGGGCACCACGTGGCCTGCCACCTGGTGAAGCCGGCCCCCCTCACGGCCGTAGTCTAGTCACGCGATCTCGAGCGCACCCGCGCCCGCAACGCCCCCGGACGTAACCGGGTCTCGACGGGCGTGACGAGCAGGGCCTTGCGGGCATCGAACCGCAGGCGGATGTTCGTGCTCTTGCCTTCGCGCAACCGGAACTCCACGGGGACTTTCAACTGTCCGCCAGGCAGGCTGAACGGCGCGGATCGATCGGCTCCCAGCTTCGTCGTGCCCGCATAGCTCCCTGTTCCCGAGAACCGGAGTGCCGCGTAACGGCCTGTCGGAAGGGCCGTCTCCCCGAGGGGCAGTTCGCCCCGGTCGAGGTGCAGCAGGTCCAGCGATCCCGTTGCCAGTCGCAGGGGAATCCAGCCCCGGGGTACCGGATCCTGGCCGTCCGCGAGCGGGTTGGTATCCGCGGCCTCGTCGGGCTCGCGATCGTCGGTTTCCCGGTCCTCGTCCGATCGGTCCTCGCGTTCCCGTTCGTCCAGGTCGCCGGTTCGCAGGACCTCGACCCGATCGAGGTGCAGGAGGATCGACGTGTAGACCGCTACCGGATCCGTGTCGGAGGGTTTACCGGTCGACTCCGGTTGACCGGGGTTCTCCGGCTTCTTCTCGTCGTCGTCATCGTCATCGTCATCGTCATCGTCGTCGTCATCGTCGTCCTTACCGTTCCCGTTCCCCCGGCTTCTGTCGGAGGACGTGATCCGGTAGCTGGAAGCCTGCTGTGAGACGAGCCCCGCCGGATCGAGGAGGTTGGCCAGGCCTAGATCGAGCAAAGGAGTGGTCCGGCGGTCGATCAGTTCGGGCGCCAGCAGCCAGACCGGACGGGAGTCGAGCAGGGGGCTCGGGCGGGAGTCGATCAGGGGGCTCTGTACGGGCTGGGCAGCGCCGGGTTCGAGGGTTGTTGCCGGTATCTGCCCCGGCGGAGGCGGCTCTTCGAACCCGGGTACAGGCCTGGCTGTCATGTCCACGGGGATGGGGGCTGGCTGCCACGCCGGACGCGAAAGAGGAAGGTCCTCCTCGGCCGGGCCCGTCGGTTGCTCGGGATGCCGGAGGGAGGTGTCTGCAAGCCTTTCCCGTGGTGTCCCGGTATCGGCCGGAACCGTCAGGGCTGGCAAGGTTCGGATCACCTCATCCGCTCGTCCGCTCGACATGGTCGGAAGCGAGGCACAGCCGACCAGGAGTGACACCGAGGCCAGGAGGGGAGCGCGTCCGGAGATCCACTGCATCGACATCACACCTCCACTCGTCTCCTACCCGCATCAGGGGCAGGGAAGCGAGGGTGAAGCGAAATCTTCACGATCTCTCTATGACGGATGTCACAGGCCAGGTAAACGGATCAC
>JBIIHZ010000233.1:0-4301 GCA_044235265.1 Candidatus Sericytochromatia bacterium | reverse complement strand
GATGACCTTGGCGTAGCAACCCCCCTCGAAGTTGAAGACGCCATGATCCGACCAGCCGTGCTCGTCATCGCCGATGAGGCGACGCTCGGGGTCCGCCGAGAGCGTCGTCTTGCCCGTCCCCGAGAGGCCGAAGAAGATCGCCGTGTCGCCTTCGCGTCCGACGTTGGCGGAGCAGTGCATCGACATGACGTGTTCCTGCGGGAGCAGGTAGTTGAGGATCGTGAAGACGGACTTCTTGATCTCGCCGGCGTACTGGGTGCCGCCGATCAGGACCAGCTTCATGCCGAAGTTGATGAAGACGAAGGCCTCGGAGTTGGTGCCGTCGATCTCGGGGATCGCCTTGAAGTTCGGCACCTGGAGGATCGTGAAGCGGGGGTCGTGCGTGGCCAGATCGGCCTCGGTGGCCCGGATGAACATCGTGCGGGCGAAGAGGTTGTGCCAGGCCGTTTCCGTGATGACCCGGATCGGCAGCTGGTAGCGCGGATCGGCGCCCGCGTAGCAGTCCTGGATGAAGACGTCCTTGCCCTGCAGGTAAGCCGTCACGCGGCGCAGCAGGTTGTCGAACTTGGCGGCCTCGGCAGGCCGGTTGACCTTGCCCCACCAGATCTTGTCTTCACTCGACTGCTCCTTGACGATGAACTTGTCGTTGGGCGAGCGGCCGGTATGGCTTCCCGTGCGAACCACGAGCGGGCCGCGGTGGGCCAGGATTCCCTCACGACGCCGGATGGCTTCCTCGATGAGGGCCGGTGGCGTCAGGTTCCAGTACACCTGGTGCAGGTTCGTGATGCCAAGGTAGGAAAGATCGACAGGATTTCGCATTGGGACGTGGCCTCCCGGGGCTGCGTTGCCCCCGCATGCACGGAGTTCGGATGGGCCCGGCGTGCGCCGTTGCACGCCAGTGGGTAAGGCCCATTTTACCGCATCCTGATGCGGATGTCCCGGTCGAGGCGGCATGAAAACGTCCGGGCACGCCGATGGCACGCCCGGACTCGTTCAGGGTGTCGATCGTCAGTCGAGCGTGGCGAAAACGTCCCGGCACGCCTCGAGCAGCAGCTCCCGTTCTGGCTCGCCATGGGCCAGGGACGGGAAGGCGGCCTCGAACTGCGACGGAGGCCAGTACACGCCGCGATCGAGCATGCCGTGGAAGAACCGGGCGAAACGCTTCGTGTCCGACGTGCGCGCTTCCTCCCAGGACGTGACGGGGCCGGGATGGAAGAAAACCGTGAACATCGCCCCGCAGCGATTGACCGTGACCGGGATGCCGGCCTCGAGAGCGATCGCCTCGATCCCGCGGCACATCTCCTCCGTCCAGTGTTCCAGGCGCTCGTAGACGCCCTCGGCACCCAGGAGTTCCAGCGTGGCGGTTCCCGCGGCCGTGGCCATCGGGTTGCCACTCAGCGTACCGGCCTGGTACATCGTGCCGGCCGGAGCGACATGGTTCATGAGGTCGGCCCGGCCGCCGTAGGCGCCCACGGGCACCCCACCGCCGACGATCTTCCCGAGGCACGTCAGGTCGGGCCGGACGCCGAAGCGCTCCTGGGCCCCGCCGCGAGACACCCGGAAGCCCGTCATGACCTCATCGAAGATGAGCAGGGCGCCGTGGCGCGTGGTCAGCTCGCGCAGGTGCTCGAGGTACCCCGGACGGGGCAGCAACGTGCCGGCATTCCCGACGACCGGTTCGACGATCACGCCGGCGATCTGGTCGCCGTGGCTCTCGAAAAGCGCCGAGATCGCCTCGAAATCATTGAAGGGTGCCGTGAGCGTGCTGGCGACGGTTCCGGCCGTGACGCCCGGGCTGTCGGGCAGACCGAGGGTCGCCACCCCGCTGCCCGCCTGGACGAGCAACATGTCCGCGTGGCCGTGGTAGCAGCCCGAGAACTTCACGATCTTCTCGCGTCCGGTGGCCGCGCGCGCCAGCCGGAGCGCGCTCATGGTGGCCTCCGTCCCGGAGTTGACCAGGCGGACCTTCTCGATGGAGGGGAAGCGGTCGCGGATCAGCTTCGCGATCCGGACCTCGCCGGGACTCGGGGCTCCGAAGGTCATGCCCGTCTCGAGGGCTCCCGCGATCGCCCGCTTCACGTCCGGGTGCCCGTGCCCGAGGATCATGGGGCCCCACGACCCGATCATGTCGAGGTAGCGGTGTCCATCGACATCCCAAAGGAAGGCCCCCTCGGCCCGCTCCATGAAGCGCGGATCGCCTCCGACGGAGCGGAAGGCCCGCACGGGAGAGTTGACGCCCCCGGGGATGAGATCGAGCGCCTCGGCGAAAAGGGCGCGGGAACGGGACAGATCGAGCGTGGACACGGACACGTCAGGGAGCTCCTGGGGAGGGCGGGGCAGGGGTCTGCACCGGTGCGGGGGGCTTGTCGTCGGGGTAGCGGATGGGGCTCACGAGATCCTTGAGGAGCATCGCCAGCATGAACAGCATGAGGACGGTGAAGCCCCCGCTGTTCAGCATCTGCTGCCGCTCCTTGGTGAGGAGCTTCGGGGCGATCGCCTCGAGCGTCATGAACAGGGCCTGCCCCCCGTCGAGGGCCGGGATGGGCAACATGTTCATGATCGCGAGGCTGATGCTGATGAGCGCAGCGAAGGGCAGCAGGTCCCGCACGTCGCGCTTGGCCACGTACGAGCCGGCCCGACCGATCTCGACCACGCCCCCGAGGTCCTGGAACGCCAGGCGGCCCGTCACGAGCTTGACCAGGCCATCGACGGTCAGCGAGGTCAGCCGGGCCTGCTGGGTCCAGGCCGCCGCAAAGGGGTTTTCGGGGTGGATGTACTGCCGCTCGATCGAGCTCGGCTGGACCGACACCCCGATCAGGCCGTCCCGCCCGGGGGTGACGTCGATGGTGACAGAGGACGAGCCCCGCATCAGTTCGAGCGGCACCGTCGTTCCGGCATGGCCGCGGATCTCCCGGACGAACTCCTCCGTCTCGCGGACCTCTCGCGTGCCCACCCGGCGCACCAGATCGCCGACCTGGAGGCCAGCCTGTTCGGCCGGACGTCCGGCGATGACCCGGGCGATCTGGACGTCGCCGACTTTCAACTCGGGGATCCCGATGAAGCTGGCCGTGCCGAGCAAGATCAGAAAGGCCCCGATGTAATTGAAGACGACCCCCCCGCTGATGACCACGAGGCGCTGCCAGAGCGGTCGATTCGAGAGCAGACGGGGATCGGCCGGGTCGTAGCCGCCATCGGGTTCCTCGTCGGGAAACGCGACGTATCCCCCGAAGGGCAAGGCCTCGAGCCGGAACTCGGTCTCGCCGAGTCGCCAGCCCAGGTAGATGTCCCGCTTGATCCCCAGGGCGGCCAGAGGGATGCCGATCCCGAAGGCTCGCACGGGGATGCGAAGGCTCTTGGCGGCCAGGAAGTGTCCGAGTTCGTGGATCACGATCAGGGACACGATCAGGCCGACCACGAGGAGGATGCGCTGCCACTCGCTCATGCGGACTCCCGGAGGTCAGAAGGGGGGCAAACCCCAGGATCTTACCACGGCCAGGATCGCGGCGAATCCGGCGAACATCTGGATGAAACCGGCATGCCACAGCCGTTTCCAGAGGGGGGCCCGGTAGGCCGGACAGGCCGCATGGCGTTCCAGCAGGTCCTGGGCGACCCGGCGGGCCGACTCGAGGTGGCGGCGTCCCGGAGGGCGCGTCGTGAAATGGCGCTGCACGGCACGCCCCATGGGGCGCCAGGCCCAGACCATCAGCAGGGCCAGACATGCGGCCAGGACCGGATGGGCCATCAGCGGAAGCAACCCCTGGGCACCGAGCAGCAGGGCCGTGAGGTTCGTCCCGCATCTCGGATGGATGCGCGGGGCGCGAGCGACGTGCTCCCGGGTGAGGGGCGCTCCCTGCTCGATCACGTGGACGACCTGATGCTCGGCAGCGTGGATGCGAGCCAGCGGAGTCATCCGTACGAGCACCAGGTAGGCGAGGAACGTCAGCAGCCCCGTCCAGGCCCCGTCCAGCAGACCCGGCCATCGCGCCGCCACGCCCGCCAGCACGCTTGCGGCCACCCCGTGAGCCAGGCCCAGCGTTGCGCCCGTGAGGAACAGGCCCGCGTCCCCGGGGCCGGCCCGCAGGTCCCCCGTGGTCAGATAGACTCCCAGCGGGGTCGCCAGACCACCGACCTCTGCGGGGCGAAGTTCGCCGTGCAGCGCGGCCAGCAGATCGTGCCGGCTCACCACGCCCTCGAGGCGACCACCCGACGTGATCACGGGCAGGAGCTTGAGCCCTCCGGAGGCCATCGTCTCCCAGGCGCTGGCCACCGAGGTCTCGGGCGGGCAGGCCGTCACGACGCGC
>JBIIHZ010000232.1:0-4305 GCA_044235265.1 Candidatus Sericytochromatia bacterium | reverse complement strand
AGGGGCATCGGGAGCTGGATGGCCTCCGCGGAGATCTTACCCGGCGGCCGATCGTCCGACACCTGCACGGGATGGGGCGCGGCCGGCATCGCGGACACCTCGACGACGGGGAGGCCGAGTGCCAGGCAGGTGCCCAGGAGGGCTCCGAGCACGAACCGCCTCATCGGAGCCCGACAGCTCACGGCACGGGCTCCTCGAGGATCTGCCGGATCCACGGATTCAGCTCCATCAGGCCCTGGTTGCCCGCGCCCCGCACGGGCAGTTCACCCGGCATGTACGCCTCCGCCGCGAGGCCGGGTCCTTTCCAGAGACTGCCCCGCCGGCCCGTCAGCAGGCGGGAGCCCTCGTTGACCCCGCGACCGAGCCAGTCGAGCAGGGCCGGTCGTGAAACCACCCGCTCCCCGAGCAACACGAATCCGACGCCGAAGCGGCCGTCGCCACTGCGGGCCGTGTACACGTGCCCATGACGACCGAGGGGCGTCACCTTGCCGAGAGCCTGACGCCGCACGTCGGGCTCGAAACTCCATCCCGGGGCCTCGATCGTGACCGCTCGCCCTGCCCCCAGGGCCTTCGCCGCCGCAGGCTGCACCTTGCTGCCCGAGCGAGCCATCTGGACGAGCCCCTCGCCGGCGAGCTTGTCGCGCAACCCGCGTGCCGTGGCCAGCATCGCGGCCTCGCGAGCGGCGTAACGCGCGGCCGTGAGGGCTTGCTGGCGCTCGAGGACGCCCTGCCCGAGGAAGGCGACGGCCAGCAGGATGAACAGCAGGATCGGCAGGGCGATCGCCACCTCGACCATCGCCTGGCCGCGCTGCCTAGTGTTCCGAGACGATGTTGCCCCCGGCATGGGGACCTCCGAAGGATCCATCCTCGCGCTGGCCCGAGCGGACCAGGCGCGGCGAGTACCAGTGGATGCGAAACGGGCCGGCCGCCAGCGGACTGAACCGGGCCGGCTCGGCCCGGGCCAGGACCTCGGCATCGACGAACCCGGCAGACGACCAGCCGGGCAGCTCGAGCGGCGCGGGCCGGGCCGCCCCGAAAAAACCGGATCCGAGCGGCTGGTAACGGGCCGTCGTCTCGACGAAGCTCTTGCCCGCGACCTTGCCGTTGCCGAGCCCCTCGTGCGGGTAATTCACCGCACCGATGAAGCGCTGCTGGTCGGAGTTCTCGCGCAGGGCCCCCGGCGCATCGAGGGCCCGGACGTTCTGGGCATCCAGCGCGGAGCCGCCCGCGACATGGCTGTTGAGCCCCCGGAGGTTCGCGGCATACGCGAGGCGAGCCGCATCGGCGACGATGGAGGGCCCCTGCTGGTCGATCCAGGCGTTGTAGGCCACCAGCCCGGCCTGGAGGCGCTCGAGCCGGTCGATGTAGGCGTCCGCGCGCCGGAGATGGCGCGCGAAGGCCGTCTCGTCACCCATCTTCGCGAGGGCCTCGACGAACTCCATCCGCGCCCGCAGCGCCTGCTCCGTCATCGCCAGGTAAGCCAGTTCCCGGGTGTGGTGCACGCCGACCTTGACCGAGACGGCCGCGAGGGCCGCCGCGTCGGCCGCATTCTGGACCTGGGTCTTGGCCCCGATGAGACGCCCGAGATCGACGAGGGCCACGACGGCGGTCGCCAGGACCGTGAGCCACAGGGCCAGGGCGACGAGCGCCTGGCCCTCCTCGTCCCGGACCCTGCTGACGGGACTCACCGCCCCGACCTCGCCCGGACGCCGAAGAGGGCCGAATCCAGCTGGTCGAGCGAGGCGCGCACGGGTTTGGCGGCGACGGCGAGGGGAATCATCGCCGACTGGAGGCCCAGCATGACGGCGGGCGTGAACGCCGGATCGGCCTTCATCTCGGCCCGCAGGGCCACCATGGCTTTCGAGCTGGTCCTGAGGGCCGTGGCCAGACGCCTGGCCTGACCGAGCGGGACGACGTCGAGCGTCTCGGCCTCCGAGGAGGCATAGACGGCGGACAGGGTGCGGCCCGGACGGAAGGGACGCCCGACGGGGTTCTCGGCGACGGCCTGCAAGGGTTGCAGGGAGAGCGCGTCGAGCAGGGCCGTGCTCTTCGCGGGGGCGCCGGGAATCACCCCGATGGCCTGCCGGACCTTGTCCATCGCGGGGCCGAGACGATCCGGCAGACGGCCCAGGACGGGACCGAGTTCGGCCACGTACTGGATGGACTCGGCCGCATCCGACTGGGCGGCCGACCGTCCCTGCTTGCCCGGGACGTGTTCGCGGTTGACGAGCACCCGGGCCCCGATCTGCCCGAGATCCGCCCGCAGGCTGCCTCCCGTCGCGGACGACATGGCCTGGACCACGGAACTCCACCGGCCATGAGGGTGGACGATCTGGACGGCCACGGACTCGTCCTGCGCGCCGGTCGTGACCGTGAGCTTGCCACCCTGCCCCGTCGCGGCCTCATGCAGCCAGACCTGGCCGGACTCCCGGGCGTAGGCCTCGAGGACGGCCTGGCCGCCCTTCACGAAGCTCGTGCCCTCGCGACCGCCGACGGCCGCGGCCCGGGCCGAGAGAAAGGCCGCCCCGCTCGCGACGAGCTGGTGGTGGAGGTAGATCCCGAGCTCGAGGCTGGCGAAGGTCATCAGAAGGAGGACCGGCAGGACGATCACCCACTCGACGAGGGCCTGTCCGCCCTGGCGGCGCCGCGCGCGGGACGTGTTCATCGAGCGAACACCAGGGCCGTGACGGCCCCCAGGGCGATCGCCACGCCATAGGGAAAAGGCGGGACGACGCTGGTGGTGGGCGGCTTCACCGCAGAGGGACCGTAGGTCATGGCAGCGATGCCCTGGGCGGCGATGCGGTCGACCAGGGTCTTGAGGCGTCCGTGCCAGAGCGCCCAGAGCAGCGCGACCACGCCCCCCCACCAGGCGGTATGCAGCAGGGCCTGCCAGGTCAGGGAGACCCCCAGCCAGGCCCCGATCGCGGCCAGCAGCTTGACGTCCCCTGCCCCGAAGGCCTGTGCCCCGAAGACGAGCTGGCCGATCGCGTAGATGGCGAAGGACACGCCGAACCCGACGGCCGTGCCCCCGAGGGAATCGAGCAAACCCGCAAAAGCGCCTCCCGCAGGCCTATCGAGCCACGCGGCAGCGGCGAACGAGACGAGCCAGCCGGCCACGCAGGCCGGCACGGTGAGCCAGTTGGGCAGCTTGCGCCACCGCCAGTCGGTGGTGAGCGCGACGGCCAGGATGGGCAAGAGGGCCCACCGCCAGGTCAGCCAGGCGGCCATGTCCGGACCTCCTTGCCAGGGCGAGGCCCCGGCGTCCGTACCATACCCGGGGCGGGGATGGCTGTCACGGACGGACCGGGGCCCGGCGGGGGGAATCGGGTGAACGTTACTTGACGTTCTTGGCGAGCGCGTCGATCTTGGTGGCCAGCTGGCTGACCATCCCGTTGATCTTTTCGCCGAGCAGCTTGTAGGTGCCCGCGCAGACGAGGGCCACGACGGCGACGATCAGGCCGTACTCGACCATCGACTGACCTTCTTCGTCGTTCCACAGCTTGGTGATGAGCGAGTTCATGGTGCCTCCTTCTTGACGCGGACCACTCCGGACACGAGGGTTATCGCGCGCAGGCACCTCTAATCGGTTATTTACAGCTGAAATCGAGGTTAAGAAAAGAGTAAGAATCAGGGCGAGCGGGTGAGGGCACGGGCCTGAGAGGCCGAGGCCCCGGCGAAGGCCATCCCCACGAGCCGGATGGCGATCGCCAGGCCCACCACGAAGCTGGCGAGCAACAGGGCATACTCGGTCGCCGCCTGGGCGTCTTCCTGGAACCACAGGGTTCTCCAGGGGGTCATGCCAGCCGCCTCTCGAGATCGTCAGGTTCCGACGAAGACCACGGTGATCTGCGTGGCGACCGAGACCGGGAAGCGGGAATCGTCCTCACCCTCGAGCGTGATGACCACCACGCACGATCCGAGCTGTTGCGCCTTGGCCTGCGTCAGCAGTTCTCCCGTGATGACGGGCAGCACGAAGGTGCCCTTGCCGGGGGTCACGGTCGTGTTGGTCGTGTTCCCCGGCTGTCCCCCCACCGGCACGGTGGCGAGCGGCGAGGCTTCCACGCGCCCGGCCACGGAAAAGTTCCCGTCGGCCAGCCCGTTGATGGCCGCCCCCGCCCGCCGGTAGCTGACCTTGGCCACCTTGAAATTCGCCCCGATGGACCCGGGTTCGGACGTCAGGGTGGCCGTGGGCTGCGTGAAGGTGGCCGGATCCGTGCCCTTGAAGGTCACCGTCACCGTGGACGGCTCCATGGTCTGGACCCGGATCTGGGCCGGCGGATTGCTGTACGGCACGTTCGTGCACCC
>JBIIHZ010000231.1:0-4311 GCA_044235265.1 Candidatus Sericytochromatia bacterium | reverse complement strand
CGTGGTCCAGCCTCAGCCGCAGCCCTGGCCCCAGCAGCCGGCCCCGCAGCCCGTGGTCCAGCCTCAACCGCAGCCCTGGCCCCAGCAGCCGGCCCCGCAGCCCGTGGTCCAGCCCCAGCCGCAGCCATGGCCCCAGCAGCCGGCCCCGCAGCCCCAGCCGGCACCTCGTGGACCGGTCATCATTCCCGTGCCCATCCCCGTGCGCGGCAACAATCCGCCCGCACCGGTGAACCCCGGTTACCCCGCGCCGAATCCGGTCCGCCCCGTCCCGAATCCGGCCCCCACGCCGAATCCCGGGTATCCTTCACCCGTACCGAACCCCCGCCCCCTCCCCGGCGAGGGGGCCTCCGGGGAAGCCTCGGGGCTGCGCATCGGCGGCGCGATCCTCAACCAGTTCCTGAACCGCAATGGCGTCGGGGGCGGGTCGAGCGGTGGATTCATCGGAGGCGGCGCCGGCGGAGGCATCTTCCGCGGCGGTGCGAGCAGCTGGGCCGATGACGCCGCCATGATGGGCGGCGGCATGATCGACGACTTTGCCGGCGGCACCATGAACGGTGGCTGGGGCGGTGGCTTCGGCGGTGGCGGCAACAGCTGGAGCGGTGGCTTCGGCGGCGGTCGTGCGGGCGGCATCGGTGGCGGCTGGGGCGGCGGCTCCGGCTTCGGAGGCGGCGTCGGTCGCTTCTTCGGTCGGATCGGGGACGCCCTCGGCCAGGTCGGCTCGATGGTCAAGCAGAACTTCGCGATCGCCGCGATCACCTCGGCGGTCTCGAACACCTACGACGTGCTCCGCGGCCGCGTGACGGCCCGCGAAGGCCTCGCTGGCTTCGCGGTGGACACGGTGGCCTACACCGGCATCGGGACGGCGGCGACGGCCACCGGCGCGGCGATCGGGAGCGTGCTCGGTCCCGTCGGGACCATCGGCGGCTTCCTCGTCGGAACCGGCGTGAGCGTGCTGCTGGGGTGGCTGTACGAGAAGAACGTCCGGCAGCCGATGACCCGTGGCCTGGCGGCGCGCTTCCAGGGCTGACACATCCCCTCGATCCTACTCTCAAGAAGAAAGGCGGCTCCCGTCCGGGAGCCGCCTTTCCGGCGGAAAGCCGACCGGGATCCAGGCCCGACGCTCGAGCCCTCAGCCGTGCACGAGCGAGGGCGCGGGCTCGTGTCCGATGCGCTTCTCGGTCGCGGGATCGAACAGATGGATCCGCTCGGGATCGACCGAGAAGCCCATCTCGTCCCCGACCCGCGGGGGCTGCTCACCGGTGATGCGCGCGATGACGGAGCCGCGCGCTCCGGCCTCGAGGTAGACGTAGGTCTCGAAGCCCATGGGCTCCGTGACCTCGACCTTGCCACGGATGGTGGCATGCTCGAGGGCGATCGGCACGAGGTGCTCGGGGCGCACGCCCAGCACGACGCGGCTGCCGTCGGCCAGACCCTCGCGTGCGGGGATGCGTACCCGGACGGTGGGACTCGACAGGATGGCCTGCCCCCCCTCGACGTTGACGGTGACGTCGAACAGGTTCATCTGGGGCGAGCCGATGAAGGTCGCCACGAAGAGGTTGGCCGGACGATGGTAGACCTCGTGCGGCGAGGCGCACTGCTGGAGATCGCCCCCCTTCATGACCGCGATGCGATCGCCGAGGGTGAGCGCCTCCGTCTGATCGTGGGTGACGTACACGAAGGTGGTCTGGAGCCGCTGATGGAGCTTCTTGATCTCGGCGCGCATCGAGACGCGCAGCTTCGCATCGAGATTCGAGAGCGGCTCGTCCATCAGGAAGACCTGGGGTTCACGCACGATCGCGCGCCCGATCGCGACGCGCTGCCGCTGCCCACCCGAGAGCGCCTTGGGCTTCTTCTCGAGCAGATGCTCGATCTCGAGGGACTTCGCCGCTGCCAGGACCTTCTCGCGGATCACGTCAGCCGGCACCTTGCGCAGCTTGAGCGCGAAGGCCATGTTCTCGTAGCAGCTCATGTGCGGGTACAGCGCGTAGTTCTGGAAGACCATCGCGATGTCGCGGTTCTTCGGATGCACGTCATTGACGACCCGATCGCCGATCTTGAGCGTCCCGCCCGTGATGTCCTCGAGACCCGCGATCATGCGCAGGGCGGTGGACTTGCCGCATCCGGAAGGCCCGACCAGGACCAGGAATTCCCTGTCGGCGATCGCCAGAGAAAGGTCCTTGATGGTGGGCGGATTGTCACCGTATTGCTTGCGGATGTGTTCGAAGACGACGCTGGCCATGAACTCCGGGACTTCCTTCCGGCGATGGGGGGATATGCCGCGTCGATCGTATCACGCCGCCCCTTGACATGCATCCCGATCGACGTATCTCGACCCTCCTGGCACATCGATCCGCCACCCGATCCGATTTTCGCGCGATCCGACCGGAGGTCCTGAACGGAGCACGCAAAGAAAAGCGAGACCGGTTCCCGCAGGAATCGGTCTCGCTCGCAACGAATCGGGTGGCCCGGATCAGGGAACGGCAGGAGCCTGCATCGGGACCTGGGGAGCCTGAGCCGGGTAAGCAGGGCCGGAAGGCAAGGGGGCAGGCGAACCGGGCAAGGTGACGGCAGGAGGTTGCTCGGTGCGGTCCATCAGGCTCTGGATACCCTGCTGGACCGTACCGGAGAACGAGGTCCGGATGTTGTCCTCGTAGAGCTTGCCCAGCAGCAGGCCGACGCCGGCGCCCGCGGCGACACCCAGAGCCGTTCCGAGGAACGGGATGGGGATCAGGCTGCCCACGAGGCCGCCGATGGTGGTGGCAGCGGCGCCGATGCCCGTGTAGGTGGCCGTGTCGGCGATGAAGTTGCCGGCGGCCTGCAGCGGCTTGACCTTGCCCGTGGCGAGTTCATAGATGTTCGAGATACCCGAGAGCACGGCCGAGACCACGAAGTTGGTCTTGAGGGCCGAGAAGAAGCTGCGGAAGCCCCCTCCGAAGATGCCCTTGATGCCGCTGCCGATCCGGCTGCCGACGCCGCCCATGCCAGGCATCCCGCCGGACATCACGCCTCCGGCGTCGTCCATCATGCGCATCCCGGAAGCGATGGCGGAGGAACCCTGGAAGGTGTCCCGGGCCATGCGAACCTGGTTGAGCGTGTTCACGACAGGTGCTGCGAGGCGCATACCAGCCAGGTTGTCGGAACTGGCGGTGGGAATCACCGTCTGAAGCCGGCTGGGAACGGGCTGCGAGAAATTGTTCGAGATGGCCATGGGGGGACCTCCTTCTCGGGGATCCGGGTGGGGCGCACACCCGAGATATCGGAGATCGGAGCCCCCGCTCGGTAAAGCCACCTTTAATGAATCCGTAACGGTGAGCTAAATTCCCCCCAACACCGAGGGAGGGGGCGACCTAACACCCTCTTGACAGGCCAAGCACGACGCCCAGCGCGCCTTGACGCTCCCCGGGCGATCCGATAGGCTGGCAGAGCCGATGGGGAGTAGCCAAGTGGTAAGGCATCGGTCTTTGGAACCGACCACCGTAGGTTCGAATCCTGCCTCCCCAGCTGATCCGAGAACGCCGCTCCTGATATCTGGAGCGGCGTTCTCGCGTTCCGGACCGGGCGAGATCTCCCGGTCCGGTTCCGGTACCATGGGGACTGACGTCCAGGTCCCCGGGAGATCAGCCGATCTGCGGGGTTCGTTCCGGAGGAAGTGTGTTCCCGCTCGCCCGCCTGCTCGACCGTGACCCCCGACTCGCGGGGATGCTCCTCGCCCTCCTCCTCGCCACGCTGAGCTACGGGCTCGTGACCGTCTCCCCCGCCGGCCTGCCGCTCGCCGGGACCACCCTGACGGCCGTCCAGGGAGGTCTCAAGGTGCTCGGCCCGCTGACCATCGCCCTGCTGATCGGCCTGGCCTGGCGGATGACGGCCGGCATCCCGGAACGGGCGATCGCCGGCACGAAGTTCACGGCCCGCACCGTCCTGCGGCTGGGGATCGTCCTGATGGGGACGCGCCTCGACCTGGTCCAGGCCGTGCAGGCAGGACCGCGGATCCTGGTCCTCGATCTGCTCATGATCGGGCTGGGCATCGTGACGATCTCCTGGCTATCCCGGCGCCTGGACGTCCCGGGCAAGGTCGGGGTCCTGCTGGCAGTCGGTACCTCGATCTGCGGGGCGAGCGCCGTGGCGGCCGCGGCGCCCGTGACGGGGGCCGACGAGGACGAGACGACGGTGGCCGTGGCCCTCTGCGGGCTGCTCGGCACGGCGGGAGTCCTGACCTACGTGTTCCTGGGACGGTTCCTCCAGCTGACGGATGCCCAGCTCGCGATCCTGTCGGGCTCGACCCTGCACGAGGTCGCTCAGGTCACGGCGGCG
>JBIIHZ010000229.1:0-4314 GCA_044235265.1 Candidatus Sericytochromatia bacterium | reverse complement strand
GAGGCTCGTGTCCGCAAGCACGCCGACCTCGACGCTGTTCCAGAGGTCCACCATCTGGAAGCCCGAGCCCGCGGGGTTCGCCTGATAGGTCTGGCCGTCGAACACCCGGAGGTTGTTGCCCGTGTACGTGAGGTACGTCAGGAACTCGCCGTGGCCGGGGTCAGGGATGTCGTCCGAGGTCGTGCTGACGGGATAGGCTCCGGCGCCCCCGGGCGCGAGTAGCCAGGCGGCGAGCAGGGCGATCGGGAGCGGTCTGAAGGACACGCGTGGGCTTCCTTTCTTCCCCGTCTTACCCGCTCCGGAGGGCATCGTCCCGGGGTGGGACGTGCGAGAATGGAATCATGGACGTCCCCGCGCACGAATCCGACCTCCGCTGGATGGAGCGGGCCCTGCAACTGGCCCGCTCGGCGGGCGGATCCGTGCATCCGAATCCCTGGGTCGGCTGCGTGCTCGTGCGCGACGGGTCGGTCGTGGGTGAGGGCTTTCACGAGCGCCCCGGAGGCCCCCACGCGGAGGTCTCCGCGATCCGGCAGGCGGGTGACCGTGCGCGCGGTGCCACCGCCTACGTGACGCTCGAACCTTGCAACCACCAGGGCCGGACGGGGCCCTGCACGCAGGCCCTCGTGGCTGCGGGGGTCGCCGAGGTGGTCTGGGCCGTGAACGACCCCAATCCGCTCACGGCCGGGCAGGCCCGGGGCGTGCTCCAGGCTGCCGGCATCCGCTGTCGCTCCGGTCTGCTGGGCAACGCGGCCGCTCGTCTCAACGCTCCGTTCTTCACCTGGATGCGCGAGCGACGCCCGTGGGTGCTGCTCAAGACGGCCACTTCCCTCGACGGTCGCATCGCGACCGTCTCCGGTGAGTCCCGCTGGATCAGCGGACCCGAATCCCGCCAGCGGGTTCACGAGTGGCGAGCCCGACTGCCCGTGATCATGGTGGGCATCGGAACCGTCCTGCAGGACGACCCGGCCCTCACGGCCCGGATCGAGGGGGCTGCACAGCCCGCACGCCTCGTCGTCGATCCTCGCCTCGAGACGCCCCCGTCCGCGCGGTTGCTCGAGCCCGGGGCTCCTGTCTGGCTGGCATGCCGGGAAGACATGGTCGACACCACCACGGCTCGGGCGCTCTCGGCGCGAGGGGCGCGCCTCTGGCCCACGCCACTCCGCGAGGACGGTCACCTCGATCTCGCGCGGCTGCTGGCAGGGGTCGCGGCCGAGGGTGGGACGGGCATCCTCCTGGAGGGCGGCGGCCGGCTCAATGCGTCGGCCCTCGCGCAGGGGGTGGTCGACCACGTGCTCTGGTTCCTGGCTCCGAAGCTCATCGGGGGTGCCGCTGCCCCCGCGGCGATCGCCGGTCCCGGCGTGCCGCGTCTCGATCTGGCCCATGCCCTTCATGACTGGTCCGTCACGCCGAGCGGGGCCGACTGGTGCATCGAGGGGGCCCTGCGCTCCATCTCCCCTGAAAGGAGTCCCGCGTGACGACCACCACGAGTTCCGTCCGGCCACCCGTCGCTGACCATCCGCTCGTGCGGGCTGTGCTCGAGCGAGGTCCGGCCAGCCTCATCGGCGGTTCCTGGAAGGCCGCGAACGGCGCCACGGAAGAGGTGCGCAACCCGTCAGACCGGCGCGAGGTGATCGGGACGTTCGCCCTCGCCGGGGCGACCGAGGTCGAGGCGGCCGTCGGGGCGGCCCGGAGCGCTCAGGCTGCCTGGGCGGCGACGCCGGCTCCCGAGCGAGCCCGTATCCTGCGTGAGGGGCTCGACGTGCTCCGGCGAGAGGCCGAAACCCTGGCGGCCCTGGTGGCCTGGGAAGGTGGAAAGCTGCTGGCCGAAGCCCGCATCGAGGTGTCCCGTGGCCTGAATGCGATGGACTTCCTGATCGGTGAGGGGCGCCGCCTGGCGGGCGTGTCCGTGCCCTCGGAGGTGCCCGGCATGTTCGTCACGACGCGGCGCCGGCCGGTCGGGATCGTGGGGGCCATCACGCCCTGGAACTTCCCGTTCGCCATCCCGGCCTGGAAGATCGTGCCGGCCCTCGTCACGGGGAATCCGGTGGTGCTGAAGCCCGCCGAGCAGACGCCCTTCACGGCCTGCTTGCTGGCGGACGTTCTCACGGCGGCAGGGCTACCGCCCGGGGTTCTCAACGTCGTCACGGGCGACGGAGTCGCCGGACGGGCCCTGGTCGAGCATGCCGAGGTCCGGGCCATCTCGTTCACGGGGTCCACGGATGTCGGACGGACCATCCCTCCCGTCGTGGCCGGTCGCCTGGGCAAGGTCCAGCTCGAGATGGGCGGCAAGAACGCGGCCCTCGTGCTCGACGATGCCGACCTCCCGGCGGCGGCGGACGCCATCGCGATGGGGGCATGGGGCTCGTGCGGTCAGCGTTGCACGGCCACCAGTCGGGTCCTCGTGCCTCGGACCCTCCACGACGCCCTGGCCGCTCTGCTGGTCGAGCGTGCCTCGGGGCTCGCGATGGGGCCCGCGCTCGATCCGGCGTCTCGCCTCGGCCCGCTCATCGAGGCCGCTGCACGGGACCGGGTCGCGGCCATGGTCGATGAAGCCCGCGCGGCCGGGGCGACCTGCCTCGTCGGCGGCGAGATCCCCGGCGGGCCCCTCGCGCACGGGCATCATTACCCGGCGACCCTGCTCGGCCAGGTGACGGGCGAGATGCGCCTCGCCCGTCAGGAGGTCTTCGGGCCGGTGCTGGCCCTGATGCCCTACGACACGGTCGAGGAGGCGATCGCCCTCGCGAACGACGTCCGGTACGGGCTCTCGAGCAGCGTGTTCACTCGCGATCTCTCCCGGGCCTTCCAGGTGGCGAACGAACTCGAGACGGGGCTCCAGCACGTCAACTGCGCGACGGTCCACAGCGAGATCCACCTGCCCTTCGGGGGGCTCAAGGAGTCCGGCCATGGTGGCCGGGAGCTCGGAACCACGGCGATCGACTTCTTTACCGAGTGGCAGACCCTCTATGTTCGTCACGGCTGACCGTCGCCTTGCCGCGCCTCCGGGGGCGACGTATGATCGGGAATTCCCCCACGGCATCCCGAGGAGCCGGACGAGATGTTCACGGGCCTGATCCAGGAAATAGGCAGTCTCCTGCGCTGGCAGGGGGACTCCGTGGTGATCCGTGCACCGCGCATGGCTCCCGACCTGGTGCTCGGTGAGAGCGTGGCCGTCAACGGGGTCTGTCTGACCGTCACGCGCTGCCTGTCCGACGGGTTCCAGGCCGACGTCTCCCCCAGCACGCGCCAGGTCTCGACGGCCTCTTCCTGGGCTGCGGGGCGACGACTCCACCTCGAACGGGCGGTTGCCGTGGGCGATCGCCTCGGTGGGCATATCGTCTCGGGCCACGTCGACGTGGTCGGTCACCTGGTGGCGCGCGAGTCCCTGGGGGTGGCCTGGAGTCTCGTTTTCGAGCAGGCCGGGGCGATCGATCCCTACCTGGTGGTGAAAGGCTCGATCGCCATCGACGGCGTGAGCCTCACGGTCAACACCGTGGAGTCCTCCGGTCGCTTCTCCGTCACGATCGTCCCGCACACCGGCCAGGAGACCTGCCTGCTCGATCTGGCCGCGGGAACTCCCGTCAACCTCGAGGGAGATCTGCTCGCCAAGTACGTCGAGCGGCAACTCGCCCTCCGTCCCGCCGCGACGGCGCCCCGGGGTCTCTCGGTCGAGACCCTGGCCCGGCACGGCTTTCTGGAAATGTGAATCACATGACCGCGCTCGCCGATATCCCCGAGGTGCTCGAGGCCCTGAAGCAGGGTCGGATGGTCGTCGTCGTGGACGACGAGGATCGCGAGAACGAGGGGGACCTGGTGCTCCCTGCCGACCACGTCACCCCCGAGGCCATCAACTTCATGGCCACGCACGGGCGCGGGCTGATCTGTCTGGCCATCACGGGCGAGCGGGCCCGGGAACTCGACCTCGCGCCGATGGTCGAGAAGAACACGGATGCTCACGGCACGGCCTTCACCGTCTCGATCGACGCCGCGCGCGGCACGACCACGGGAATCAGCGCGGCCGACCGGGCGCGTACCGTGCAGGCCGTCCTCGATGCCTCCACGCGTCCCCAGGATCTGCGGCGCCCCGGGCACATCTTCCCGCTCGTCGCCAGGCGCGGAGGCGTGCTGGCGCGGGCCGGTCATACCGAGACTGCCGTCGATCTCGCGCGGATGGCCGGTCTGCGGCCGGCAGGGGTCATCTGCGAGATTCTCGATCCGGATGGCTCGATGGCCCGGCTTCCGGGCCTGCTTACCTTCGCGCGGGAGCATGGCCTGCTCGTGACGAGCGTCGCGAAGCTCATCGCGTATCGCCTGGGC
>JBIIHZ010000230.1:0-4314 GCA_044235265.1 Candidatus Sericytochromatia bacterium | reverse complement strand
GGCCGGAGTCCCTCGGCCGCCACGGCGGCAGCGGATCGCGAGCCGACTCGCAGGCCGACCGTCACCTCGAGGCCCGAGTCGCGCAGGTTGAGCGCCTGGGGACGTCCCTGGGCGCCCCAGCCGACCACCGCGACGCGCTGGCCGGCGATCGCCGCGGGATCGGCATCCGCACGCATCCGGCTCAAGGCAGGGACTCCTGGCCCTCGGGGGGCCTGCGGATGATGTACCCGTGCCGGGCGACGGTCTGGAGATGGACCGGATGGGCCGGGTCGGGTTCGAGCTTCTGGCGGATGTTGCGGATGTGCGTACGGACGATCTCGGTGTTGCCGACGTTCGCGGGGTAGGCGAGCGCCTCCACGAGCAGTTGCTCGGCCGAGACGACCGAATCGGCGTGGGTCATCAGGTGGGCCACCAGAGCGAACTCGCTCTTGGTGAGGGCATGGGGCTGATCGCCCACGGTCACCTGGAAGGTCCGGCGATCGAGCGTGAGCGGCCCCACCCGCAGGACCTCCTGCTCCGGGCGCCCGGCCCCCTGCTGGGCCCTCCGGAGATGGACCTGGATGCGCAGCACGAGTTCCACCGGGTCGAAGGGCTTGGTCAGGTAGTCGTCGGCCCCCTCCCGGAAGCCGGCGTGCTTGTCGGTGGAGGCGTCGCGGGCCGTGAGCAGGAGGACGGGCAGGGCGGCTAACGGAGGATGAGCCCGGACCCGACGACAGAGCTCCAGTCCGTCGAGGCCGGGCATCCCGATGTCCGTGACGAGCACGTCGGGAGCCTGCTCCAGGATGGCCTCCCAGGCCGCCTCACCCGAGGCGAGGGCCTGGACCTCGAAGCCCTCGCGGCGGAGGATGATTTCGAGCAATTTCCTGAGTTCGGGCTCGTCCTCGACGACGAGGATGCTGGGCATGGCGCGAATGCTCCCGCGATCCGGAAAACCAGGTCACAGCCCGGATCCTGGATGGGTTATACACCGGAAGGGACGAACCCTACCCTGCAACCAGACTCTCGAAATCATCGGCGCCGCGTCTGCTAAGATCGGGTATCAGCGATCGCCCCCCGAGCTTCGACCGGAGGCCCCATGCCCGCCTACCAGTACGTCTACACGATGCACCGCCTCAAGAAGGTCGTGCAGCCGAACAACCGCGAGATCCTGCGCGACATCACGCTGGCCTTCCTGCCGGGAGCCAAGATCGGCGTCCTCGGTCTGAACGGCGCCGGTAAATCCACGCTGCTGCGGATCATGGCGGGCATCGACACCAACTTCCAGGGCGAGGCGCGTCTCGCGGATGGCGCGACCGTCGGCCTGCTGGCGCAGGAGCCGCAACTCGACCCGGCCAGGACGGTTCGCGAGAACATCGAAGACGGCCTGGGCAAGATCCGCGACGTCATGAAGCGCTTCGAGGAACTGGCCGCCAACTACTCGGATGAGACGGCCGACGAGTTCGCGGCCCTGCAGGACCAGATCGACGCGATGGACGGCTGGAACGTCGACACCAAGATCGACCTGGCCATGGAAGCCCTGCGCGTGCCGCCCGGCGAGGCCGACGTCACGAAGCTCTCGGGCGGGGAACGCCGCCGGGTGGCCCTCTGCCGCCTGCTCCTGAGCGAGCCCGATCTGCTCCTGCTCGACGAGCCCACCAACCACCTCGATGCCGAGTCGGTCGCCTGGCTCGAGCGCCACCTGGCCGAGTACAAGGGGACGGTCGTCGCCGTCACCCACGACCGCTACTTCCTCGACAACGTCGCGGAGTGGATCCTCGAACTCGACCGCGGTGCCGGCATCCCCTTCAAGGGCAACTACACGGCCTGGCTCGAGCAGAAGCAGGCCCGCCTCGACCAGGAAGAGAAGCAAGCCTCGGCCCATCGCAAGACGCTCGAGCGCGAGCTCGAATGGGTTCGGTCGAACCCCAAGGCCCGTCAGGCCAAGAGCAAGGCGCGTCTCGCGAACTTCCAGGCCCTCGTCGACCAGCAGGGCCCCGAGAAGCTCGAGCAGATGGAGATCCACATCCCCGCCGCCCAGCGGCTCGGCAACGTGGTCGTGGTGGCCGACAACGTCACCAAGGCCTACGGCGACAAGCTCCTGTTCGAGAACCTCTCGTTCGAGCTGCCCCCGGGAGGTATCGTGGGCGTGATCGGGGCCAACGGCGCCGGCAAGACCACCCTCATGCGCATGATCGTCGGCCAGGAACAGCCCGATTCGGGGACGCTGCGCATCGGGGAGACGGTCCAGCTCGGCTACGTCGACCAGAGCCGTGACGCGCTCGAACCGGGCAAGAGCGTGTGGGAAGAGGTCTCGGACGGCGAGGAGAAGCTCAAGGTCGGCGCGCGCGAGGTCGCGAGCCGCGCCTACGTCGCGAGCTTCAACTTCAAGGGCTCGGACCAGCAGAAGCGCGTCGGCGACCTCTCGGGCGGAGAGCGCAACCGAGTCCACATGGCCAAGCTCCTCCGGCGCGGAGCCAACGTCCTGCTGCTGGACGAGCCGACAAACGACCTCGACGTGAACACCCTTCGGGCCCTCGAAGAGGCTCTCGTCAACTTCGCGGGCTGTGCCGTGGTCGTCAGCCACGACCGCTGGTTCCTGGACCGGATCGCGACGCATATCCTGGCCTTCGAGGGCGACAGCCAGGTCGTGTTCTTCGCGGGGAACTACGAGGATTACGAGGCCGACAAGAAGCGCCGCCTGGGAGCCGACGCCCTCAAGCCGACGCGGATCAAGTACCGCCCGCTGGTGCGCAGCTAGTCGACCGCGGGAGATACTGGACTTGCTCGACATCCCCCTCTCGACCCGGGAAGCCCTGACCTCCGCCCTCGCGGCCCGAACCGCGACGGTGGGGGTGATCGGTCTCGGGTACGTGGGACTGCCCCTGGCCGTCGAGAAGGCCAAGGTCGGCTTCCGGGTCCTGGGATTCGATCGCAACGTCGAACGACTCGAACGCGTGAATCGCGGGGACAGCTACATCGCGGACGTCCCTGCCGAGGACCTCCAGGACGTGGTGGGCTCCGGGCATCTCCAGGCGACGGCGGACCTCGATCGCCTGTCCAGCTGCGATGTGCTCGTCATCTGCGTGCCCACTCCGCTCAACGAGGCCCGGGACCCGGACATCCGGTACATCGTGCACGTCGCCGAGCAGATCGCCCCGCGCCTGCGCCCGGGACAGCTCGTCTCGCTCGAGAGCACGACCTACCCGGGGACGACCAACGAGGTCCTGCTGCCCCTCCTCGAGCGGGGCGGCCTTCGGGTCGGTCAGGACTTCTTCCTGGCCTTCAGCCCCGAGCGGGTCGATCCGGGCAACGCCCGCTACACGACCCGCAACACCAACAAGGTCGTGGGCGGCGTCACCCCGGATTGCCTCGAGGTGGCGATCGCCTTCTACCGCCAGACCATCCTCGACGTCGTCCCGGTCTCGAGCCCCCGCGTCGCCGAGATGACCAAGGTCTTCGAGAACACCTTCCGGGCCGTGAACATCGCCCTGGTCAACGAGCTGGCCCTGCTCTGCGACCGCATGGGCATCAGCATCTGGGAGGTCGTCGAGGCCGCCAACACGAAGCCCTTCGGCATGATGCGCTTCGACCCGGGACCGGGCGTGGGGGGCCACTGCATCCCCATCGACCCCTTCTACCTGGCCTGGAAAGCCCGGCAGTATGACTTCTCGACCCGGTTCATCGAGCTGGCGGGCGAGATCAACGTCCAGATGCCTTACCACGTGCGCGAGAAGATCCTCCGCGCCCTGGGCAAGCGACGGCTGAGCCTGGCCGGATCGAAGGTGCTGGTGCTGGGAGCCGCCTACAAGCGGGACATCGCCGACTGGCGAGAATCTCCGACGCTCAAGCTGCTCGAGATCCTCGATCGCGATGAGGTCGACTGGCGTTACCACGACCCGCTGGTGCCCGAGATCGTGCATGCGGGTGCGACGCACGCGTGCACCCCCCTCGAGGCGGGGCTGGCCTGGGCCGATTGCGTCGTGATCATGACCGACCACCGCGCCCTCGACTACGACCGGGTGGTGGGGGGAGCCCGGATCGTGGTGGACACCCGCAACGCCACCCGCCACGTGCAGGAAGGACGCGACAAGATTGTCCTCCTCTGAGATGCCACGCGTCGCCTGCGTGGGGGGCGGGTACTGGGGCCCCAACCTCATCCGCAACGTTCACTCCCAGGGGGCGCTCGCATGGCTCTGCGATCGCCACCCGGGCACCCTGGCGGCCCTGGCCGAGCGCTATCCGGGCATCCCCTCGACCCCCGACTTCGACGAGGTCCTGGCCTCGGACGTGGACGCCGTCCTGCTCGCCACTCCGGCCGCCACGCACCATGACCTG
>JBIIHZ010000228.1:0-4320 GCA_044235265.1 Candidatus Sericytochromatia bacterium | reverse complement strand
ACCTGACTCGCATTGTCTCGGGTCACGTTCTTCAGCTTCGCCTGGTCATCCTTCGCGAACATCGACTTCACGAACTCGAGCGCCGCGATCAGGTCTGCTCGCATGGCGAGCTTTCCGGGTTCACCACCCGCAGGCGGGTAGGTCAACGCGGCGATCGCCGACGCCAAGGCCTCGAGCTTCAACACCACCGACTGGGCGGAACTTCCGTCCTGCAACTGCTCGGTCCGATCCGGAAAGAGACTGCCCAGATCCCGGATCGCGTATCGCGTGGCATTCGCTGCCTCCTTGAAGCGGGCCACGGAATCGGGCTCCGTCGCCACGGCCACGGTCGTCCCCCCCCGGGTCACGGCCCAGCCCGTGAGACCGTCCACCGTCCGCGATTCGAGCGTCAGTCCGAGCTTGCCCGCCGCTTGCTCGAGCACCTGCCGCGCATTGTCCCGCGTGACGGTTTTCAGCTTCCCCTGGTCATCCTTCGCAAAGGTCGTCTTCACGAAGTCCAGCGCCGCGATCAGGTCGGCCCGGTTGCCGAGCTGACCCACCTCCTGGCCAGAAACCGGATACATCATCGAGGCGATCGCCGACGTCAGCGCATCCAGCTGCAACGTGACGGCCTGCGCCGGGCTCCCATCCTGCAGCTGTTCCACGCGGTCCGGAAACAGGCCGCCCACATCCCGGATCGCAGACCGGACCGCATTCGCCGCCTCTTTGAAGCGCTCCGTGGCCGGAGGTTCGGTCGCCACCCCGAGGGTCTGCCCCCCCCGGGTCACGGCATAGCCCGATAGTCCGTCCACCGTCCGCGATTCAAGGGTCAGACCGAGCTTGCCGGCCGCCTGCTCCAGCACCTGGCGGGCATTGTCCCGCGTCACCGTCTTAAGCTTCCCCTGGTCATCCTTCGCAAAAGTCGTTTTCACGAAATCCAGCGCCGCGAGCAGGTCCGCGCGGCTACCCAGCTGGCCCGCCATCTGACCCGAAACCGGGTACATCAGGGTGGCGATCGCCGAGTTGAGCGCCTCCATCTGCAACGAGACCGCTTGCGCCGGACTGCCGTCCTGCAGTTGCTCCGACCGGTCCGGAAACAGGCTGCCAAGGTCCCGGATGGCATACCGGACCGCATTCGCCGCCTCCTTGAAGCGGTCCTCGGCCGGTGGCTCCGTTGCCAGACCCAGCGTGTTGCCCGCCCGGGTCGCGGCCCAGCCCGTCAGACCATCCACCGTCCGGGGTTCCAGAGTCAGGCCCAGCTTGCTCGCCGCCTGCTCGAGCACCTGCCGCGCGTTGTCCCGCGTGACGGCCTTCAGCTTCCCCTGGTCATCCTTCGCAAACGTCGATTTCACGAAGTCCAGCGCCGCGAGCAGGTCAGCCCGGCTCCCCAGCTGGCCCGCCTCCTGGCCCGACATCGGGTAAGTCAGCGAGGCGATCGCCGACGTCAGCGCCTCCAGCTGCAACGAGACGGCCAGCGCCGGACTGCCGTCCTGCAGTTGCTCCGACCGGTCCGGAAACAGGCTGCCCAGGTCCCGGATGGCGTACCGGACCGCGTTCGCCGCCTCCTTGAAACGTGCCTCGGCAGGGGGCTCCGTTGCCAGACCCAGCGTGTTGCCCGCCCGGGTCGCGGCCCAGCCCGTCAGACCGTCCACCGTCCGAGATTCCAGCGTCAGGCCCAGCTTGCTCGCGGCCTGCTCGAGCACCTGCCGCGCGTTGTCCCGCGTGACCGTCGTCAGTTTCCCATCCTTATCCTTCGCAAAGGCCGTCTTCACGAAGTCCAGCGCCGCGATCAGATCGGCCCGGCTACCCAGCTGGCCCGGCACCTGGCCTGCCACCGGGTAAGTCAGCGAGGCGATCGCCGACGTCAGCGCCTCCAGCTGCAACGAGACGGCCAGCGCCGGACTCCCGTCCTGCAGTTGCTCCGACCGGTCCGGAAACAGGCTGCCCAGGTCCCGGATGGCGTACCTGACCGCGTTCGCCGCCTCCTTGAAGCGATCGACAGGGCCAGGCTCCGTGGCCACGGCGAGCGTGCTCCCCATGCCGGTGACCGCCCAGCCCGTGAGACCGTCCACCGTGCGGGATTCGAGCGTCAGCCCCAGCTTGCCCGCCGCCTGCTCGAGCACCTGCCGCGCGTTGTCCCGCGTGACGGTCTTCAGCTTCCCCTGCTCATCTTTCGCAAAGGTCGTCTTCACGAAGTCCAGCGCGGCCTGCAACTCCAGGCGGGTGCCGAGCTGGCCCGGCGCCTGACCGGCCACCGGATACATCAGGGAGGCGATCGCCGACGTCAGCGCCTCCACCTGCAACGAGACGACCTGCGCCGGGCTGCCGTCCTGTACCTGCTCCGTCCGGTCCGGAAACAGGCCACTCAGGTCCCGGATGGCGGTCCGGATCGCGTTCGCCGCCTCCTTGAAGCGATCCACGGCGCCAGGCTCCGTGGCCACCCCGAGGTTGGGATCGGGTGCGGCTACCTGCGCGGCGATCTGGGCGAGGTCGAAGTTTTCGGTGGCAACCAGCCGATTGACTGCCGTGCGATTCAGATCGAAGGAGATCGGGGTGGCGGCTGCCACCCCCAGATCTCCGGAGGGTGCAGCCTGCGCGTCGGGAGCGGAGATCGGCTGCGCCCACCCCGCAAGGGACACGCCCGACAGGCCAGAATCAATTCCACCGAGCATCCAGCACCTCACGTTCGCTGCACTTCGGCAATTTTAGAGAAGACCGTTTCTCGAGTTGCATGATTTGACAAAGATTTAAAAGCTTGCAATCGTGTGGGCATCGTGGTGCAGGCTTCTGCACGTCTTCCTTGACAGGTTGCCAGGTCATGAACTTACAAGCCGCTGCTGCCATTCCAGGAGTGACGCGCATCTCGCTGCTCCTGGGCCAGGTCCGGGTGGAGCTGGGGCTCATCGGCGGCCCACCCGACTTCGAGGTGAAGGTCTATCAGGATCCGCGCGGTCGCTGCGAGGCCATCCCGAGTCACTTTCCCGTCCAGCTGATGCCCGTCCCCCGGAAAGCCGGGGGCTCCAACCGCCCGCCCCTGACGGCTGCGGCGCGCCCCGTGGCGATCCGTCCCGTGGCCCAGGCACCCGGTGGAAAGCCCCCGGACCCGCTGGCGTCGAGGGCGGACTTCGTGGCCAGGGACCAGCCCTCCCCCGAAGCGGCCCTCGAGCAGACGCTCCGCTCGACCCTTCAAGCTGCCCGTGCCTTTCGATCGGTCGAGTGGCGCGCCAACCCGGATTTCTAGTCGCCCGATTTCCCGCCCCCACGCCAGGTCCTGAAGACCTTGAGCATTCCGAGGATGGGCGACGGCCCGGGCCCCACGATGGCCTGCACGGCCGGACTCTCGACGACGGGGCTCAGGCGCTGCTGCTGGCGTCGCAGCGCCAGGATTTCACGGACGGCTTCTGCATGTTGTTCGGCGGGAAGCCGCGCCGGAACCAGGTCGACCGAGCGCGCCATGACGCCGGCGACGATCGTGCCGGCCAGGTGGCCCTTGCCGGCATCGCGCAGTTCCCGGAGACGCTCTCCGACCATCGCCCCGGCGAGCGAGGCCCTCAGATCTTCCTGCGAGGCCCCGCCGGACGGCATGCCCGAATACTTGCCCGAGGTCACTCCCGGATCGAGGGGGGTCTCGTGGACGAAGGCCGCCAGGTAGGTCTTGGCCTTCTGGTCGACCCGCCCCGCGGACACGTAGCCCGCCGCGACGAAGAACCCGGTATGGAACACCTGGTTGTCCGTCCCGTCAGCGAAGCGCGGATCGAGCGCGCCCTTCCCCACGGTGCGATCCACGGCCACGAAGGACCGGTCCGGATCTCGCCCCCGGGCGGCCGCCTCCATGAACGCGACCACGCGGGTCTGCCCGCTGTCGACCATCCGCAGCTTCGCGATCTCTTCGGGCCGCAGGATGCTCATGCTGGCCACGGCGAACGCTGCATCGGCGCGATCACGCGCAGAGGCCCCCGGAGCTCGCTCCTGGATCTGCTTCCAGCCCGTCTCGTGTGCCACGCGCATCAACTCCACGGCGTCGGCCCGGACGGCCACCCGGGCCGTCAGGGCCTCCTCGGTCGCGCGGAGGGCCTGTCGGAGCACGGCCGGCGTGACTCCACCCCGTGCGCGGGACGTCGGGGTGGCCCGGTCAGGCTCGAGTCCGACCGGACGGGATGCGGGCCGGGTCGTCCGGGGGGCCGGACTCGAACCGGCACGTCGGGTGGGGGACGTCATCGCGGGGCTCCGGGCAGCGCAGGGTTCACGGACCTTGTACCCACGAGTCCGCGGTATCCCCGCAACAGGCCTCATGCAACATGTGACAGATATGACCAAATCTGGATCATGTGTCACAACATA
>JBIIHZ010000227.1:0-4375 GCA_044235265.1 Candidatus Sericytochromatia bacterium | reverse complement strand
CCACGTATCACGGGCATGTCGGTGTCTCGCGGCGTGGTCTCGGACGTCGTGGCCATCTTCGGGGATGGCTTCAGCAGCGTCTCGAGCACCGTGAACTTCAACGGCACGGCCGCCTCGACCTATCTGGTCCGGAGCCGCAGTGCCCTCTACGTGACGATTCCGAGCGGCGCGTCGACGGGGAACGTCACGGTCACGACTCCCCAGGGCACCAGCAATCCCCTCTCGTTCACCGTGAATGTCCCCGTCGCGAGCAGCATCTCGCCGGTGGTCACGGGCCTCAGTAACCCGGTCGTCCGACCGGGCGACACGCTCACGCTGACGGGTTACAACTTCGACTCGTCGGCCCTGCAGAACACCGTGATGCTCAACGGGGTGAACCTGCCCGTGGTGTCGGGGAATGGCAGCCACCTGGTGGTGAGCATCCCGGCCAATGCCCAGAGCGGTCCTCTGACGGTCACGACCTACAACGGACCGAGCGGTGCCTACTATCTGGGCGTGGTCCGGACCACCGGAACCCCGGTCGTGGAAGCGTTCACCTCGGCTGGCAGACGCGAGAACGGAACGACACTCGACTGGAGCACGTCGGGTTCGTTGAACGTCCTGCCGCGTCTGAACTGGAGTCAGACCTCGTTCACCCGCACGAACGATGCAGGGGCCCTGTTCAACGGCAATGCGAACGCGGGTGTGTTTCCCAAGGCGATGGGGGTAGGTCTGGCCAGGACGGCCAACAGCTCCAATATCACGGGATTCATCCAGGAGGGGAATGCCGGCATCCCCAGCTACGGCAACATCCAGCCCTACGTGTCCATCGCCGGCAACGGCAAGGTGCTGGTGACGACCAATCTGAACTCGATCAACGTGTACAAGCTGTCCAACGGGACGGCCATGACGTACGGGAACAATACCAACACCGGGGGGGCGTTCACGACGGACTATCCCTGGAACTACAACCGCGGTAGCAGCGATTACCTCATGGGACTGGCGGCCTTGCAGGGCTCGGACCAGTTTTACTACGTCCAGTACAACTTCGGTTCCATCACGTCCCTGCCCACCCTGATCATCACCGATTACGGGGTCAAGCGCGGCCCGGTCGTCAGCCTGAATGGCACGATCAACGGCGCCGGGTACGGCAGTGCATCCTATGCCCTCACGTCGGACGGCACCTACCTGTACGTGCTCGGTGGTGCCGGCACCTTCTCGGGCACCAGTTACACCCTGGCGGGCGGCGCGTATTGCAACGTGTACAAGTTCGCGGTGAAGGCCGATGGCAGCCTGAACATGATCCGCTGCTGGCAGAACATGTTCTATCACAACAGCTGGACCTACTGGGGCTACAACTGGGGATGGTGGAACCACTTCGGAGTCGACGAGAAGGCCTTCTACAAGACGATCGGAACCTACTGGAACAACTGGTGCTGCGGCGGTGGCTACACCTACCCGATGGTGTATGTCAATCAAGATGGGACGTGGGGTGGCACTTCCGGCAACTTCGCGAACTGGCCCACGGCCTGGCAGGGCTCCACTTGGGGATACAACAGCGGCTCCGGCGGCATGACCTACGATGCCGGTAACGATTGTTACTGGTACTACACCAACAACGTCGACGGGCTCACCAAAGTGCGGAGCTGGCGACCTGATTTCCCCACCAGCCGTGGCACCAACTACATCGAATCCGACAACCTCGTCTTTCCCGCGGGACAGGTCTGGAGGACCCTCCGTTTCGACACCGAGGAGAAGCCCGACACGGACATCGAACTCGAAGTCCGGCGCGCCGACAACGGGGTCATTCTCTGGACGACGACGGCAGAAAACCAGGTCGTCGACCTGCGGGGGACTCCCGTCGAGGCTTACCAGGGCAACATTCGCCTCCGGGCGAACCTCAATACCTCGAACTCCTACGTCACCCCCTACCTGAAGGGCTGGTCGGTCACGACGGATTACACCGGGGAACTGGTAGCGCTCTCGAAGAGTTACGACACGGGCGTCGTGGCGGGTCCCGTCTCGTACCTGGGCTCGACCCTCGACCAGCCTTCCGGCGCGCCTCCGGTGACGATCTACTACTCGGACAGCGCCGACGGCGTGATCTGGAACAAGTGGACCACGGACATCACGCAGCTGAACAAGCGGTACGTCCGGTGGCGTATCGTCGGCCCGCAGGGCACGACGTACTCGGGTCCGCTCGTGAACCGCGTCGAGATCGCGTTCCAGTCGTGAGGCCGTTCCGGTGATGCTCCCCCGGTCCGCCGCCCTGGTGCTGCTGGTAGCCCTCGCAGGCTGCCTGCCCCGCGGGGGCGTGCCAGGACTCTCCGGCAGGACGGCGATCGCCGGCACCCCGGCAGCTTCCCCGGCAACCGGGTCCGGACCTCTGACCGTCTCGGGGCCCGACCGTTCGGCCTTCCTTCCCGGCGACAGCCTCGCGATCGCCGGGTCTGGCTGGGGCACCACGCCGACCGACCTCCAGGTCCTCTTCCGCGAGAGCAACCGCGTCGAGGCGGTCGCGCCGTCCATCGCCACCTCGCAGGCCCTGCAGGTGACGGTCCCGGCCGGGCTCAAGGGGGGCGTCCTGCAGGTGGTGCGCGGAGAAGAGCGCTCGCCCCTGTTCCCGTACACCTGCGGCCTACCCAGCATCGCCACGGCCTCCGCGACGGCCGGGTCTCCGGGCAGCGAGGTCGTGCTCGTGGGGCAGCACTTCTCGCCCGTGCTGGCTGAAAACCGAGTCTGGCTGGGCACGGAGCCGCTCGAGGTCGTCGGGGGCTCGCTCTCCTCCCTGGTCGTCAAGCTCGCAGGCCGCTCGGGTGACCTCGTCATCGAGACGGGTGCCGGCCGCAGTGCCGCCCTGTCCGTCACCGTCATCCCCCCCATCGGGGGCAATCTCTTCGACCCACCCGATTCACCCTGAACCGGAGCTCCAGGAGGTCCCATGCGTCGTCTGATCGCCATGACTGCCATGACCATCCTGCTGTCCGTCGCAGCCTGCGAGGACGGCACGGAGATCGCCGGAATCAACCCGGACGAGGTGTCCCCCTCGAAACGGCCGACGGCCTCGCCGGACATCACGGGGGGCATCGGGGGGGGAGATCCGACGGCCCCCGTTGACTCTTCACCGGCGCTGCCGACGAGCAGTCCGACACCCCCGCCCTGGAAACCGCCCACGGGATTCCTCATCGCCATCGACGTGAGCCAGATCATCCCGAATCCCTCGATGCTGACGTTCTCATCCGGGGCCGCCGAGGGGTGCCTGATCTCGGAGCCGGCGGTCCCGGTTGACCCGTCCTTGCCCTTCAACCTGATTCCCTTCGACACGTTCGGACGGGTCGCGTCGAACGACATCGTCCCGCTGGCGAAGCGCCCACGGGCGATCGCCTACCGGGAGAGTCTCCTGGATGGTTCCGGTCTCGGCTGGTATCTCGTGGATGACACCCAGCTCACCTGGCTCGACCACGATGGCAACTTTCTGCGCAACACCCTCGGTTTCGCCCCCGCGACGGGTCGGGTGGTCCTGGCAGGCACGGGTCCTGGAACCGCGGATCGCCAGGTCACCAACGGACTCACGCGGGTCTCGGAACAGCTTTCGAGCGGTAACCCTTCCGGGCTCGAAACCCTGACCCGGCCCCAGGGTGCGGCGGGCGAACCCGTCGCAGCGGCCTTCACCCGGACCGGCCTGTGGGTGCTGTATGCCGATACCCTGTCGTTCTATTCGTCTTTCGAGGCGGACCCCGTGATCACGGTCAAACCCGGGGGGATCGGGACCCTCGTCGACCTGAAGGTCGACACCGCTGGAAAACCGTGGGTCATGGGATCGACGGGCCTTGCTCAGCTGGACGACTCCGGTCAGACGGCCCAGGGCTGGCCCCGGCCCCTGCAGGGTGATCGTCTGTTCCTGGATCCGGCGGGTAATCCCGTGATCGTGACGCTGGCCAGCGGGACCGTCCAGCGGCTCGATCGGGCAGGCGAGCCGTACGTGCCGCCCGGCAGCAAGGATGCCGCGACCCTGAGTCTGGGCGAGGCCGCGACGGACGCCGGGATCGACCAGTCTGGACGGGTCTGGCTGATCGTCGGCTCGCGTCAGGCCATCGTCAAGACCCGCTGAGGCCCATCCGCGCGCCTGATCGATCGAGAAGGTTCATCGCCCGGCTGACCGGGGCGTGGGGGCCACCAGGACGAGACCACCGGCCTGCCCGAGCACCCTCGCCCCCGGAAGGTGATCGCGCAAGGAGAGCCACCCGGACTCTCGCAGGACGGCGGCAGCCACCCCGGGCCAGTTCCGGACGAGTTCCTCGCGCGACAGACACTGCTCGGGCCGGTCCATGTAGTACATGAACGAGGGTCGGACCGGGCCTTCGAGGGTGGCGATCGCCCCGGCCCCGGTGAGCAT
>JBIIHZ010000226.1:0-4379 GCA_044235265.1 Candidatus Sericytochromatia bacterium | reverse complement strand
ATGACGACCCCGCTGCTCTTCGCGGGCCACTCACACCGGAGCCTCGTGCACCGCTTCGAACGGGGTCGCGTGGCCACCTTCCGGCCCACCATCACCGGACGCCCCGTCAAGCTCGTCGAGGGCGTTCCGACCATCGTCAACGTGGGCAACACCGCCCAGCTCCTGTACGACCGCTTCCCGCCCGTGTACGTCGTTTATGACACCGATGCTCGGGAAGTCACCTTCACGGAGCTGCCGTACCCCGACTGAGCAGGCCACGAGAGGCGGGTACGAGCCCGAGGGCATTGGCCACGGGACGCTCCTGTCCGTCCGTCGGACGGTTCAGGACCTGGTCATCGACCACGAGGGTGGAGGAGCCCCCACCATCGAAATTCAGGGCATCCTCGGCCCCGCGATCGACGAGGAAGGCCGCGAGTTCCTCGAGCGACAGTCCCACGGCATCGACCTCCCGCCCCTCGGCCACCACCAGCAGCCAGGTCAGTCGACGCGTGGTCGCGACGGCCGTGCGTGGAGCCAGGGAGCGCGCCACATCGGGCCGGAAGCGTTCCTCGACGGACCCGACCTGGACCTTCCCCTGCACGACGAGGCGAGGACCACCGCCCAGCGCATGCGGGAAGGGGGCCAGGAGTCGATCCAGGCTCGGGACGAAACGGACGGACTGCCCGAGCGTGAGCCGGGGACTCAGGTACTCGAGCGCATGTCCGTGGGCCGAGAGGACCCATCCCCCCTCCGGGATGGCGCAGTCGGCACTGGCCCGCTCCACCACGTGGCCCGAGGCATCGATCGCCCATTCCTCGGCCACGGGCGCCGGGACCGTCCCCGTGCGGAATCCGTGGCGATCGTTGTAGACCACCACCTGCTCGTTCGAGCGCGGCTGATTGAGACCATCCGCGGCCAAGGTTGCGCCATCCGGAAACTGGATGGAGCCCCCGAAGGCCACCCGACCGATGGCCGGAACCTTGCCGCCACCGCCGAAGGCCAGGGCCGTCCGGCCCAGCAGGGGACCCGAAAGGATGTCCCCGTCGACCCGGACCAGACCGAGGCTCTGACCTCGTCCCCCGAAATAGGTGGCATTGATGGCCACCCGTGCACCGGCCTCACGGGCCAGGCGACTCACGGTGGCCAGTCCCCGAGCCCCCCCTCCGCGCCGGGTCGGCACGATGGGGCGGGGTTCGAGCGAGGATGACGCAGGGTCCCACTCGACGACCCAGACCCGCCCGGGACGCGGCTCGACACGCACCCAGGTCGTCAGGGATAGCCCGGGATCCAGATCGCGCGAGGCCTGCACCGTCCACGACGAGGAAGCACCTTCGGCACCCGGACCCGCAAGAGGCCGCGAGAATGCCTCGGAGGGCGTGGCCTCCATCGTGGCAACGGCCCTCTCGGGGGCACGCCCCGAGGGAGACGGAGACAGATCGGGGGCGGCAAAGGCCCCGTGACCAACGAGTAACACGATCGAGGCCAGCGCGGTCGCGCAGGCCAGGAAACGCAGACAAGGCATCTAGGGGAGGACGGAAAGGACGGTCTCGGAACGTTCGACCCGGTGCACGCGGGCACCGACGGCGACCAGCTTGTCCTCGATGCGCTCGTAACCGCGGTCGATGTGCCCCAGGTTACCCACCTGGGTCGCCCCACGGGCGACCATTCCGGCCAGGATCATGGCCGCACCCGCCCGGAGGTCGGTGGCCTTCACCGGAGCACCCGTGAGGGCAGGCACGCCCTGCACGACGGCGACGTTGCCCTCGGTCTTGATCTGGGCCCCCATGCGGATGAGTTCGTCGACGTGCAGGAAACGATTCTCGAAGACCATCTCGGAGACCACGGACGTCCCGGGAACGGTCGCCAGGAAGGTCATCATCTGGGCCTGCATGTCGGTCGGGAAGCCAGGATAGGGCATCGTCCGGACATCGACGGGCTTCAGGGTGCCCTCGACATGGACGCGCACGGAATGTTCCCCGACCGGGGTGATCGAGACGCCGGCCTCGACGAGCTTGGCGACGACCGCGTGAAGATGGTCGAGACGAACCCCCTCGATGACGAGATCTCCCCGGGTGATGGCCGCAGCCACCATGAAGGTCCCCGCCTCGATGCGATCGGGAATGATGCGATGATGCCCCCCACCGAGCGACGGCACGCCTTCGATGACGATGGACTGGCTTCCTGCCCCCGTGACCCGCGCCCCGATCGTGTTGAGGAAGTCGGCAAGGTCGACGATCTCGGGCTCCTGGGCACAGTTCTCGATGACGGTGGTCCCCTCGGCAAGACACGCGGCCATCATGAGGGTCTCGGTCGCACCGACGCTCGGAAAATCGAGGTAGATGTTCCCCCCGACGAGCTTGTCCGCCTGAGCCTCGACATATCCATGCTCGATGGTCACCTTGGCGCCCAGGGAACGAAGGCCCTTGAGATGGAGATCGACGGGCCTCGACCCGATGGTGCACCCACCAGGAAGCGGAATGCGCGCTCGTCCGAGACGGGCCAGGATGGGGCCGATAGCGAAGAACGCCGCCCGCATCTTCGTCACGAGTTCATAAGGTGCCGTGTGGTTGCAGAGGCCGGCACCGTTGATGCGCCAGCTCTGCGGACCCATCGACTCGACGTCAACCCCGAGCGTGCGGAGTACGTCTGCGATGAGGTGCACGTCCGTCAGTTCGGGCACGTTCGAAATGTAGCAATCTGCCGTGGACAGCAAGGTGGCTGCCAGGATGGGCAGGGCCGAATTCTTGGCCCCGCTGACGGGAATCACCCCGCGAAGCGGAATCCCGCCATCGATGATCAGCCGGCTGCTGCCCATGTCACCCTCCTCGTGCGGCTTCGGTTCTGAAGGCTCTTGCATCATCCACGTGGATCGTTGTCCGTGATGGGTCATGGTGACGCAAACCGGAGCCTGGAATCTGTGACGGATGACGAACGGAATGTCTCGAAGCGACGGCTCGCAGGAGATCTGCGCACCATCCGAGCATTGCAGGTCACGGGGGCTTGCATGTTCACCCCTTGCGCCGCTTGCGGCGCGCTCCGAGCGGCTTCGTCCATCATGGATGTACCCAGTGCGAGGACCGGGGCGCAGCCCCGAGCCAACAAGATTGGGTTAAATATTGTACGCCCCACGCGGTCAGGCCTGCAGCTTGAGACGGGGAGTTCCGGTCTTGGCCCCTTCGACCCGGAGAACGACGTCGAAGGGCTTGAGCGAGGCATCGGCACCCTTGCCAACCGGGACCACCTCGGTCCGAACCCAGAGGCGACAGGGCGCCGCGAGCTTGACGTTCTCGAAAGTCGACTGGAAGCCGAGCCCGCCGCCCGCCACGTCGAGCTGCACGGGGTCGTGCTGCATGCTGACGATGACCTGCTTGCGGTCATCCGACAGCAGATGATGACGACACTGGTAGGTCCCCGCAGGCACGTCGAAGATGGACGTGAGCGCCGTGAGCGAGGCATAGGCGGGGAACTCGCTGGCCATGACGCGGTGGATGGGATGGATGAACATCGACTTGCGGGTGGCGATGTCCACCTCGACTCCCTCGAACAGGATGGTCTGGACCACGGGCATTGCGCATTCCCCCCCTCGTTCGGCTCAGGATAAGGCAAGGGAGAGGGCCTCGCAAGGTCAAGGATCACGGACTTGATGGCAATCAACGTGCGGTGGTACGATTTGAGACCCGTCCGCGGACGGGACACGTCACACGCAGGGCAGCCCGAGGGGGGTCCGGTCCCCGGAAATCCTCGATGAACGGCACCCGGCGGAGGATCAACCCCGACGACCCCGTGTCGTCCTGACCGGTTCAGGAGCTCAAGACCATGCCAGTCGCACCCATGAAAGACCTGCTCGAAGCAGGCGTCCACTTCGGACACCAGACGCGTCGCTGGAACCCGAAGATGCGCCCTTACATTTATGCCGAGCGCAACGGCATCTACATCATCGACCTCCAGAAGACCTCGCGTTACCTGGATGCTGCCTACGCGTTCGTTCGTGACATGGCCGCCCAGGGCAAGAACATCTGCTTCGTCGGCACCAAGAAGCAGGCGCAGGGGATCATCCGCGAAGAGGCCGACCGCTGCAACCAGTTCCACGTCAACAAGCGCTGGCTGGGCGGCATGCTCACCAACTTCGAGACCATCAAGAAGCGGATCGCCCGCCTCAAGGAACTCGAGCAGATGAAGGCCGATGGCACCTTCGCGCGTCTTCCCAAGAAGGAAGCCGCCCAGCTCGACAAGGAAATCCTGAAGCTCGAGCAGATCCTCGGCGGCATCAAGAACCTGCCCAACCGCCGCCCGGACATGATCTTCATCGTCGACACCAAGAAGGAGCACCTGGCCATCCGGGAAGCTCGCAAGCTGAAGATTCCCATCGTCGCCGTGGTCGATACGAACTGCGACCCCGA
>JBIIHZ010000225.1:0-4386 GCA_044235265.1 Candidatus Sericytochromatia bacterium | reverse complement strand
AGGTGGCGATCGCCTGCCAGCTGCTGGCCAAGGAACTCGACTACCCCAACCTGGCCCAGGCTTACACCGTGGGCCTGTTCCACGACATCGGCAAGGCCATCCTCAACGCCTATGCGTTCGAGGAGATCAACTCCGCCATCAAGGTCACGCAGGCCAAGGCCGTCGCGATGTTCACGGCCGAGGATCGCTCGCTCGGGTTCAACCATTCATACTTCGGCGCCAAGGTGCTCGAGCGGTGGGGGCTTCCGGCGCCGCTCGTCGAGGCCGTGCGCTTGCACCATGCCCCGCGCGAGGCCACGCTGAACAAGCGTCTGGTCAAGATCCTGCACCTGGCCGACGTGGCCGTGAACTGCAAGATCACGAGTCTGCCCATCGGCATCTCGCTCTATCCGGTGGACAAGCAGCTCCTCAACGAGCTGCCGTTTCCCAAGGAGAGGCTCCTGGAGATCGCCGCTCAGGCCATCGACTTGCAGGCGCGGACCGAGGTGTCGCAGGACGCCGCTCCCGTCTCCTGACGCCTCACATCCCGAAGTAACGTACGATCAGCGACTCCGCGTGGGCCAGGCGCACGCGGATGCCCGTGATCGCATCGTCGGGCCAGCCTTCGCCTGCTTCTTCGAGCAGGGTGTAGCCCTCGTCCACGGCAGCCACCAGGGCCTGCTGGGCCGTGGGAGCCGCGGCGATCGCGGCATCGAGGTGCGACATGAGGGCTTCGGGGGTCATGCGGGTTCTCCTTGCGGCGGGGACGGGGTATCGAGGTCGTCGAGAAAGGTGGCCAGGGCGCGGTTGACCTCGCCCGGGCGTTCGAGCATCGGCACGTGGCCCGAGTCCGGCACGGGATGCAGGCGGGCGCGGGGGATCCCGTCCCGGAAGGCCAGGGCGTGAGCCCAGGGGATCAGCCCATCCTCCGTCCCCCACACCACCAGGGTGGGCACCTGGACGTCGCCCAGGCGCTCCTGCCAGTCCCGGCGCAGCGGGACGCGGGTGAGGCGTTCCAGGGTGGGCCACCAGCGCTCGGCCTCGCGCACGGCGGCTTCGAGCGAGCGTGCACTGGGCCGGTGGTACAGCGCCCGGATGAAGCCCTCGGGCCCGAGGTCCCTGGGTGACCGTGCCGGGGCCTCGGGCAGGTCAAGGCCCGAGGCGTTGACGAGCACGAGGCCCCGGACGAGTTCCGGGTGCTCGAGGGCGAGTTGCAGGGCGACGCGCCCTCCCATCGAGTGACCCATCACGACCGCGGGTCCGGAGCTCAGGTGTGGCAGCCAGCGGGCCAGCCATCCCGCGATGTCGTCGACGGACCGGACGCTCTCGGGCTGTCCGGACTGCCCGTAGCCGGGCAGGTCGGGGGCGACGATGCGCCAGCGCTCCGCGAAGCGGCGACTCTGGTGGAACCAGACCTTGCCGCTGCCACCCGTCCCGTGCAGGGCCCAGATGGGGGGGCCATCGCCCGCCGTCCAGGCGTGGAGGGGGGTGTCGTCGAGCTGATCGTGCCAGGGATGCATGGCTCCATGAAACGATCTCCGGCGTCCGGGGGGAAGGGGGGCGTCACGCCGGGGCGATCGCGGGTACAAGAGGACCGTTCCGACCGGAGGAGTACATGCAAGGTCCCATCACCGATTACCACGTCCACATCGAGCGCGGTCCCTATTCCCTGGAGTGGCTCGAGCGCTTCGTCGATCAGGCTGCCCGGGCGGGGGTCACCGAGCTTGGCATTTCCGAGCACGCGTATCGCTTCACCCAGACGCGCTCGCTGCTGTCCAACCCGTGGGTCGAGAAGCGCAAGACGGAGGACCTCGACGCCTACCTCGCCCTGCTCCTCGAGGCCCGCAAGCGAGGTGTGAAGCTCAAGATCGGCATCGAGATGGACTACATGCCCGACAACGGCGAGCGCATGAAGGACTTTCTCGCGAGCTACCCCTTCGACTACTCCATCGGCTCGGTGCACTGGCTCGGCGGCTTCGGTTTCGATCTCGATGAGATGCGGGATCAGTGGGAGCAGAACCGCATCGAGGACGTCTACGACACCTACTTCTCGATCCTCGAGCAGCTCATCGCCGACCGACCCGTGAACATCATCGGGCATGCGGACGTCATCAAGGTCTTCGGCTTCAAGGCGCCCGAGGTCGCCCGGCGCTGGTACGAGAAGCTCACGCCCCTGATCGCGCGTTCCGGGATGGCCGTCGAGGTCAGCACGGCCGGGTGGCGCAAGCCGGTCGGAGAAATCTACCCGGCTCCCGAATGGTTGCCGCGGCTGGTCGATGCGCGCATTCCGCTCGTGCTCTGCTCGGACGCGCACCGCCCCGAGGACGTCGGCGCCATGTACCCGCAGGCCCTGGATCTGCTGCGGGCCCTCGGGGTGTCCGCGTTCGCGACATTCAGCCAGCGCGCCCTGGCCGCGGCCTGACGAGGACGTGCCCATGAAGCGCCCCACCCTCTGGATGCTCGCCCTCTCCATGCCGGTCCTGGCCTTCACCATGCCGGGCCTGGCTTCCCCCGTCCCCGGAAGTCTCATGCTGCCGCGGCGCTTCGGGGCCACCACGCCGCGCCGGCCGGCGCGACTCCCCTATCCCGAGACACGGCGGGAGGCCGTCACGGATTCGTACTTCGGCACCGCGGTGCCCGACCCCTACCGGTGGCTCGAGGACTTCGAGGGGGCCGAGGTCCGGGCGTGGATCGAGTCCCAGAACCGGCTGACGGCCTCCGTGCTCGGGTCCTATTCGGGCCGTGAGGCCTGGAAGCAGCGCCTGACGCGGATGTGGAACTATCCCCGGACGGGGGTGCCCCTCGTCGCCGGTTCCCGGCTCTGGGTCGGCCACAACGACGGGTTGCAGAACCAGGCCGTCTATTTCCAGTCCGAGGGCGCCACGGGCTCATGGGTGCCCTTTCTCGATCCGAACGGGCTGTCGCGGGATGGCACCGTGGCCCTCGCGACGCTGGTGCCCTCTCCGCCGGGCGACCACGTCGTCATCGGGACCAGCACGGCGGGTTCGGACTGGCAGACCTGGACGATCCGGGATGCGCGCTCGGGTCGGGACCTGCCCGAGACGTTGCGCGGGATCAAGTTCTCCGGGGTGGGCTGGACGCCCGATGGTCAGGGCTTCTATTACTCGCGCTACACGGATCCCGCTCCCGGGGAGACCCTTTCGGCCCTCAACCAGACGCCGAAGCTGTGCTTCCATCGCCTCGGGACGCCTCAGGACCAGGACCGCGTCGTCTACGAGCGTCCGGACCACCCGAAGTGGGGCTACGGGGCCGAGGTGACCGAGGATGGTCGGTATCTCCTGGTGGCCATCTCGGAAGGGACGGACTCGCGCAACCGCCTGTACGTGCAGGATCTGACCCGGACAGGGTCGACGCTGACGCCCCTCCTGGATGCCTTCGATGCCCGGTACAGCGTGGTGGGCAGCGAGGACTCGACCCTCTTCGTCTGGACCACGCAGGGTGCGCCCCGGGGCCGACTCGTGGCCATCGAGGTCGATCGTCCCGACCCGGCGAACTGGCGCGAGATCCTGCCCGAGGGCTCCGATCGGCTCGACGGGGTGACGCTCCTGGGCGATCGCTTCGTGGTGGTCGCCCTGCGGGACGCGCGGCACGTCGTGCGCTTCCACGACCTCACGGGTAGATCCCTGGGTGAGTTGCCCTTGCCGGGAATCGGCTCCGTGAGCGGCTTCGATGGGCGTCGTGGCGCCAGCGAGACCTACTTCTCGTTCACGGGCTTCACGACTCCCACGACCATCTACCGGCTGGACTGCCGCACCTGGACGACCTCGGTCTACCGCGAGCCCCGCGTGGCCTTCGACCCGTCGCACTTCGAGACGCACCAGGTCTTCTATCCCTCGAAGGACGGCACGCGCATCCCGATGTTCCTGGTCCACCGCAAGGGGCTGGTCCTGGACGGCACGAATCCGACGTACCTGTACGGGTATGGCGGCTTCAACATCTCGCTCTCGCCCAGTTTCTCGGTGTCCAACCTGGCCTGGGTCGAACGGGGCGGCGTCCTGGCGATCGCCAACCTGCGCGGCGGGGGCGAATACGGCGAGGACTGGCACCAGGCCGGCACGAAGCTCCGGAAGCAGAACGTCTTCGACGACTTCATCGGGGCGGCCGAGTGGCTCGTGCGCGAGCGCTACACGGCCCCGGCACACCTGGGCATCGGGGGCGGCTCCAATGGCGGCTTGCTCGTCGGGGCCTGCCTGACGCAGCGGCCCGACCTCTTCGGGGCAGCCGTTCCTGCCGTCGGCGTGCTCGACATGCTGCGGTACCACCGCTTCACGATCGGCTGGGCCTGGGCGTCCGATTACGGCACCTCTGATCACGAGGACGAATTCCAGGCGCTCCTGGCCTACTCGCCCTACCACCGGGTCCGCGAGGGAGTGGCCTATCCTCCGA
>JBIIHZ010000011.1:0-13909 GCA_044235265.1 Candidatus Sericytochromatia bacterium | reverse complement strand
TGAGCAGGGCTGCATCCGCGACGGGCGGACTTCCGATGCACCAGTCCAGCCGGCTCCAGGCAGGATTGGCTTCGAGGGCCTCGCCCCAGCGATCCCACGCCGCCGCGTTCCAGTGGCGCCCCACGAACCGGCACAGCTTCACCCACCGCCCCGGGGCCGCCAGACGTTCCGGATCGGCCGGGGGGGCCATCAGGCGGTTCGCCAGGCCGACGTGCGGGATGGCCAGATGATCCAGCCAGCCCTCCCAGGTCCCGGCAGGAACGCCGGAGGGAGGGCCCGGCTCGGGGGAATTCCCCGTCTGGACGAGCACGGGCAGGCGATCATCCACGGACGCCAGCGCGTCGAGCGAGCGCCACAGGCCATCCCGTGCACGGTCGAGCGAGATCGGAACCCCGGGGCTTCCGGCGACGGTCGTCTCCTCGAGCGCCTGCGGGATCGGAAGGACCACCACCTGGGCCCCGCCGGCCGCTGCGCGCGCGAGCAACTCGGCCGCGAGGCGGACGGATCGACGACGGTAATCCGGATCTCCCGCGGCCAGGTTCAGGCGTGGCAGGCCCTCATGTCCCGTGCCGGGCACGAGCAGTGCCCAGGGGTGCCCCCGGTCTCGCAGGCATTCGGTCCAGCGAGGATCGGGCGGGCTTCGGAAGGCCAGCCCCACCTCTCCGGTGGCCTCGAGACGGTCGAGGTGAGCGTCCGGGGTCGGGTGGCCAGGGGTCGGATCGTGGACCAGGGTGGTGGGCATGCATCCTCGGACGGGGCTCGGGTCGCGTGATCCGGAAGTTTACCGCTTTTTCACCGTTTCTTGGTCCCCGGGACGTCAGCGGGCGCCGTACCGCCGGGATAATCCCCGGGGGGGCGCGTATCGTCATGAATCGGGTCAGGAACTCCATCCGTCGCATCGTGGGAGCCGTCGCGGCTGCCGCGGCCCTGGTCGCCTGTCAGGTCGGGACACCCACCGCCTCCATCGTGGCGCATCAGACGGCCCGTCAGGCGCTTCCCGGTCAGGCGGCTCGCATCGTGCCCGGCAGGACCCTCGTCCGCTTCCAGCACGGACGTCTGGGTGCAGGCCTCTCATCGCTGGGGCCGGCCGTCCGCGGACAGGTCGAGAGCCTGGGAATCGCGATCGTCGACACCACCGATGCGCGGGCCGTGCGAACCCTGGCCGATCTCAGGGGATCCGGCGCGATCGTGTATGCCGAGCCCGAGACCGTGGTGTCGTGCAAGCTCGCGCTCTCCCATCCGATGGCCTCGAGGCAGGGGGGACTCCGCTCCGTCGGTGCACCGCGCGCCTGGGATCTGACGCGCGGGCGCCCCGAGGTCGTCGTGGCCGTGCTCGATACCGGCATCGACCTCGAACATCCCGATCTGCGAGCCCGCCTCGTACCGGGGATCTCGTTCGTGCCCGGAACCTTCTCGCCGCAGGACGATCACGGGCACGGGACGCACGTGGCCGGCATCGTCGGCGCCGAACCCCTGACGCCCGACGGGGCGATGGGAGTCGCTCCCGGCTGCCGCCTCATGCCCGTCAAGGTGCTCGATGCTCAGGGATCGGGGACCACCAGCCGGATCTGCCAGGGCATCGTCTGGGCCGTCGACCACGGAGCCCGGGTCCTCAATCTCAGTCTGGGGGGGGCAGGAGGCGGCAAGAGCCTCGAGGCCGCGGTCGCCTACGCCATCTCCCGGGGCGTGGTCGTGGTGGCGGCCATGGGCAACGAGGGAGCCAACATCCAGGAATATCCGGCGGGTTATCCCGGCGTCATCGCGGTGGGAGCCACCGACGACGGGGGGCGGGTCGCCTCTTTCTCGAACATCGGTCGATGGATCAGCCTCAGTGCGCCCGGTTCGGACATCTATTCCACGATGCCGATGCGCTCTTTCACGTTGCTGTCCGAGGATCCAGGTGCGGCGCCCGGTCACGGAGTCCTCAGCGGGACCTCGATGGCGACTCCCTTCGTCACGGGGGTCGCGGCGCTGATGATCTCGCTCCAGCCGATGCTCACCCCGGATGCGCTCCGAGCCCGTCTCGAGCGGACGGCCCAGGATCTCGCCACACCGGGTTTCGACACGGCCACCGGTTTCGGCCTGGTGCAGGCTGACCTGGCGCTGGGGCTCAGCCGCGGCTTGCCTTGAACACGAGCCCCTTGCATCGGTGGAACCCACGTGGTATAAAGAAAGCCGCGGGGTAGAGCAGTCCGGTAGCTCGTCGGGCTCATAACCCGAAGGTCGCAGGTTCAAATCCTGTCCCCGCAACTCTGACGCGCGACGGTTCCCCCGTCGCGCGTCTTTCGTCGCATGGGCTCCTGTCTCGGGGATCGCTTCTCGGATGTCCACGTCCGACCGCCAGGCCAAGCCTCCGTTCCGTCAACCGTTTCGACGGTTCGACCGGATCGTCGACTGGTTGCTTGTCGTGGTGCTGCTCGGCACGATGACGTGGATCGGACGCTGGGGCCTCGAGGGGTGGGCCATCCGCGATCGCCTGGTGGGCGGTTTCGCGCACTTCGTCGAACGCCAGGTCTCCGAGGCGATCGGTCTTCCCGTCCACATCCGTTCTGTGCGGCCGATCGGCTGGGGGGCGTTTCTCCTCCGCGACGTGGAGATCGGGTCCTCCATGCGTCCAGGTGCGCCTCGCGCCCTGGTCGTATCCCGGGTGGTCGCCGACGTGCCCTGGTGGTCCCTGGGCAAGCCTGGAGCCGATCCCATCCGCGTCCGACTGGAGCACCCCCGCGTCTTGGTCGGGCGGGATGCGCGCGGTGAGCTGACCTTCCAGCCGAAGCTGCCCCCGCCTCCGCCCAGCGGTCCGGTTCAGCCGCCCGTGCTGCCTGATATCCGGGTCACGGTCCGGGATGCGACCTTGCTCTGGACCGACGCCGGCAAGCCTCCCTTCGCCCGGACGCGTCAGGCCCTGGAGCATGTTCAGGCGCACGTCCGTGTCGGCGGGACCTCCACGCGGTTCCGCTGGAATGGCAGGCTCGCCGGAGCCCGGGTCTCGGGCGACGGAGAGGTCGACTGGGCCGGTCATCCCACCCGGATCGACGCCCACGGCGAGGGCCTCGCCATCCGCCCCTGGGTGGATTACTTCGCCCCCTCCCGGGAGTTCCGGATCGAGTCGGGACTGGCCCGGACGGACGTCCGGGTGTCGTGGAACCGTCCCGATGCGCGCGACTGGCGGCTCGACGGCCGCGCGGACGTGCAGGGGGGTCAGGTGTGGGTCCGGGCGATCACGCCTCGCATCGAGGCCATTCGTGGACGCGTCCGCTTCGATGCCCGCCAGGTCACGGTCGAGAAGGCGGAGGCCCGCGTCTGCGGGAACCTCGTGCAAGCGCACGGGCGCGTCGGGGGCTGGGATCGCGGGATGCCCACCCTGGACTTCCGGGGGGAGGCCATCAGGGTGAAACTGCCCTCCCTGTTGCCCTTCGCTCCCTCGCTCGCCACGCTCGACCTCCAGGGAGAAGGTCGGGTGCAGGCCCGCGTCTCGGGACCCGCCGATCGACTGCTGATCGTCGCCGAGGGCCATGTGGCACGCGGTCGAGTCGTCCGGGAAGACGTCGAGGAGCTGAGGACCCGCGTCGTCGTCGATCGCCGGGCCGTCCGTGTCGAGGTGCAGGAGGCCCGCGTCGCGGACGCGACCGTCCAGGGGCAGCTCTCGGTCGGATTGGAGCGGACCTTCCCGCTCACGGGCCGGGTCCAGGTGCGCGGTGCATCCGTCGTGCGTGCCCTCACGCCGTACGTCCGGTTGCCCATCCGGCTGGATGGGCGGGTCGAGGGAGAGGTTCAACTCGGCGGCGATGCGACGGCACCGCGAGTCGACGTCGTGGCCCGTTCGGGAGCGCTCGTGCTCCAGGGGCGCCGGATCGAGGATGTGCGCGCCACCACGCGCTTCGGACGGGATGGCTGGCAGCTCCGGGAAGCGATCGCCCGGGACGCGGGCGGGACCCTGCGTGTCTCCGGTGGCGGTCGCTATGCGGGTCCCCTGAGGCTCGACGGGATGGCTTCAAACTGGTCGCTTGACTGGGCAGAGGCGTTCACGCCCCGGCCCATCGGTCTGGTCGGGCGCGTGGACGGTCCCGTCCAGCTGTCGGTGGATCCCCGGGTGCGCGGGGATTTTCGCGTCACGGGTCGAGCCCGGGTCCCGCAAGCGGCGATAGGCGGGGTCGAGCTGGAAGCCGTTCAGGGGCGCTTCGTCATCGATCCTGCAGGGGTGCGGGTGGCGGGGGTGACGGGACGCGTCGGCGGTGGGGACGTGAGGGGGTCCTTCCGCATGGGCCTCGGTTCGCAGGCGCGCGGTCAGGCACGCTGGGCGGCCACGCACATCGACCTCGCCCGGATGCCCCTCGTCCAGCGCCAGGTGCGCCGGTCGCTGGGGCCGCTCGTCGGCTGGGTGGACGGGGACGGGCGCGTCGACCTGGAGGGGGCGAGCTGGCAGGTGGTCGGGACGGTTCGCGGCCAGCGACTGGAGGCCGGTCGCTGGGGCCGTCTCGAGTGCGTGGAAGGGGTCTGCGTCGTCCGTCCCGATTCGGTGTCGCTCCGGGACGTTGCGGTTTCGGCCGGGGCCGACGTTTCCGGCAGCATCGGGGGGGAGGTGTGCTGGCAGGGCCCCCGCGCCGGGCTCGACCTCCGGGTTGCGGTCCCGGATGCCTCGATTTCCAGCCTGATCCGCCAGGTCTATCTGGATCGGATCCTCCTGGCGACGGACAGCGCGATCGTGCCACCGGGCGGAGGACCCGTCCCGGACTGGGTGCGGCTGACGCCCCCTCCTCCCCGGGAGATCGACGGGGTCCTGCCCCTCGCCCGTCTCCTGCAGCACTGGCAGCAGGTGCATCTGGCCCCGCTCCGGGGGCGGCGCGTGGCGTGGCAGGGTCGGGCTCCCTGGGCCTCTCTGGAAGGGCGTGCCGGTCTCGACGTCGAGATCCGCGGTCCGTTGCAGGCCCCGGTGATCCGGACCGATTTCTCGCTTCGCGACGGGCGGTGGCTCGCGCAGCAGATCCAGTCGCTGGATCTCGAGGCCCGGGTGGAACCCACGCGCATCGTGCTCTCGCGCCTGGCCTACCGCGAGGGCGGCGAGGGGGGGGCGGAGCTGTCCGTCCGGGGAGTGATCGGAGGGGAGGGCGTCGTCGAGGGCTTCGCCCAGAATCTCGATCTCGATCTCGTGAATCCGTACCTTGCCGGTCAGGATCTGGCCCTGGCCGGCAAGGGGAGCTTCACGCTGGTGGCACGGGGCCCGTGGTCGGATCCGTACCTCCAGATCGGGGCCGAGATCCTGAACGGGGCCCTGGGTCCGGCCCGGGATGCCCGGGCCGAGGGAGGATTCTCATTCGATCAGGCCGAGATGAAGGGGGTCTTCCGCGAAGGGACGCTCTTTCTGACCGACAAGCGGCGAAACCGGATCGTCAAGGAGGGGAAGGCGGCACGGGTTCACGGGAGCTTGCCACTCGTCGCCCGGGCAGCCGCGAGACCCTATGATCTGTTCGTCGAGTTGCAGGGGGACAGCCTGGGGGTCATCACCCCGCTGACCCGCGGTGAAATCCTCTGGAAGGGCGGCGACGGGGAGCTGAAGGCCCACCTGGGCGGCACCCCCGAGGCGCCGATCCTCACGGGCTCGGCCGAGCTCCGGGGCGTCGCCTTCCGCGATCGCAACCTGGAGCAGGACTTCACGGACGTGAAGGCCCTCGTCTCGCTGAGCGAAGGGGCCATCAAGCTCGAACGGGCCACGGCCGCCATCGGAAACGGCAGCGTCAACCTGGCGGGGCGGATCCGCCTCGTGCGGTTCGTGCCCACGGAACTCAATCTCCAGGGGGTCGTCCGGGAGGCACGCGTCGGCCTGGTCAGCGGGCTCTTCCGGGGGCAGGTCGATGCCAACCTCCAGCTGGGCGGGACCCTGTCCAACCCCCGACTGGGCGGCCTGGTCGCGGTGTCCCAGGCGGTCCTCGATCTCGATGCCCTGCCTCGCAGCTCGGGCGAGGTGGCACAGGCCGCCGGTAGCAAGGCCTTCCCGCTCGATTTCCGTGACCTGACCGTCCGCCTCCTGCAGGGGGTCCAGGTCCTGGGCCCCAAGATTCCCCTCGCCGGGCTCGCGGATGCGCGCCTGATGGATGTCATCGTCGACGGGGCGCTGGGGATCGGGGGGCGGCTCGCGGAACCGGAGGTGAAGGGCGTGATCGTCACGCGGAGCGGCACCTTCACGCCCGTGCTCTACACCTTCGACATCCAGCCCGGCGGCACCATCGAGTTCCTGCCCCAGGCGGCCGCCCTGATCGCGGATCCGGAAGGTGCGCGGGTCGGGGCTTCCCGCATCCCCCCGACTCGCCTCGATCTCGTCGCCCGGGGCCAGGTCATGTCTTACGATGCCCTCGATTTCTCGGACGCGACGGCCCATCCGCAGGGGGGGCTGCTGGACGTGATCGTCACGATCACGGGGTCGCTCACCGACATGAAGCGCCGATTCGAGTGCCGGAACGAGCCTCAGCTCACCCAGGAGCGCATCGAGCGTGTCATCGGCAAGGAAACGCTGCTTTCCGGCATCATCCGTGGTGACGTCGGAGGGCTGGGGGTCGTCACGCAGGAAGTGTCCGGGATCCTCTCGACGGCCACCCGCCGCGTGCTGAGTCCGGTCGCTGCCCGCGTGGCCAGCGTTCTGCCGCTCGAGACCCTCGAGCTCGACCTCGTCTCGCCCGAGGCGCTCGCGCTCTCGTCCACCACCGACTGGAGTCAGGCTCTGGCGCCGACCATCCGGACCGAAACCCGCTCGTTCGGTTCGTTCTCGATCGGCGGCAGCTACTCCTTCCGCCGCGATCGCAACGTGTACCAGCTCGGCCTGCGGATGAAGCTGTCCGAGAGCCTCGCCCTCCAGCTCGGGATCGACAATCGCCTGCTGCTCCCCTCGGGTGACGAGCGCAATCTCTCCCTGCTCGGGGCCTGGCGCCGGACGTTCTGAGGTCACCCTCCGGGAACGATCCGGGAAATTTGCGAGTTTCAGGTTAAGAAACTCGATGAGCTGGGGTAAGTAGGGGTAGCTTCCCCCACCTCACGACCCAGCATCGAGGGATCGCCCGAACATGGCCGAAAAAATTCTGCTCGTGGACGACGAAGAGATGATCGTCGAATCGATCGAGTTCGCGCTCAACCAGGAAGGGTACGACGTCGTGAAAGCTCACGACGGCCAGGAAGCCCTCCAGCAGGTTCAGCTGGCCAAGCCGAACCTGATCGTGCTCGACCTGATGCTGCCCAAGCTCAGCGGCCTGGAGGTCTGCCGTCTGCTGCGCCGGGAGCAGAACGACATTCCCATCATCATGCTCACGGCCAAGGGTGAGGAGATCGATCGCGTCATCGGTCTCGAGGTCGGGGCCGATGACTACCTCATCAAGCCATTCAGCCTTCGGGAGCTCGTCGCGCGCATCAAGGCGCTGCTGCGTCGGTCCAAGGTCGTCGAACCGGAGAACAAGTCCAAGGTCTTCCAGTTCGGAACCCTGATGCTCAACCTCTCCGAGCACCGCGTGGCCGTCTCGGACCGCCCGGTCGAACTCTCGCCCAAGGAATTCAAGATCCTGGCCATGCTGATGGGGGCGCCCGGTCGGGTCTTCTCGCGGGAAGAACTCCTCGAGCAGGTCTGGGGTCTCGACTTCTACGGTGATACCAAGACGGTCGACGTGCACATCCGCTGGCTCCGGGAAAAGATCGAGGAAGATCCGTCCAGTCCGAAGTTCATCCAGACGGTCCGGGGCTTCGGCTACCGGCTGGGTGCCTGAACCCGGGACTCCTCTTCGTGACGCCTTCCGAACGCGACAATGTGCCGCTCTGGACGGGGGAGCCCGGCTTTCACGAGAGCTACCTCCTCCTCCTGAGCGATCCCGCCCAGCAGGCGGTCATGCTCATCGGTCAGACGCTCGTGGCCCCCGTCGAGGGTGAAGCGTACGGGGGGCTATGGGCCGTGGGGCATGATGGTCTTCATCCCTCGCGCCGCCTCGCGATCGCCTCGTCATTTTCCGGTGACCAGGTCCGGATCGACCAGGACCCGGTCAATTTTCAGGTCGAGCGCGGGGCGTTCTCGTCCCGGGCCTGGCGTGGACGGGTCGAGAGTCGCGAGCATCGCATGGGCTGGAACCTCACCTGGCAGCCTGGCGAGGGCTCTTTCCGGTATCTGCCCCTGCGCTCGATGTACCGCCCCGGGGGCAAGGGGTCCTGCCTCATCGCGCCCAACCCCGACTTGCGCGTCACGGGGGAGATCCTTCTCGACAAGCGTCGTGTCGAGCTCACGGACGCGGCTGCCATCCAGGTTCATCGCTGGGGTGCCGAACCGCCCCGCTCCGGTCACTGGGCCCTCGTGCCCTCCTTCCCTGACGCTCCCGGAGTGCGCTTTCAGGCCTGGGTGGAGTCGGGCGTGCCTCTCGGTCCCTGGTCGCCTCCCCTCTGCGTCTTCCGCCTCACCCTCGAGGATCGCGTTCTCGAGACCCGCGGCCTCTGGTCGCGCATCGGTGAGCGGGGAGATCACGATCTCGATGGCTGGAATTTCGAGGGGCTTGCCGGCGATCGCCGCATCGTCGGTCAGATCGAGGTCCCGTTCAACACCCGCGTCGGTGTCACGCACCTGGATGCCGAAGGCGAGTGGCTGTACCACTACATCTGCGTCTCCGCCACGCTCACCCTGAGCGTCCAGCGCCGCACCCTGACGGGCTGGGCCGTTGAGCGCGAGCTCCATGCCGAGCGCTGTGCCACCTTCATGGTCCAGACCCGCGACCAGGACGAAGACACCCCCGTGCTGGCCTCCCTGGGGGATCCGGCCTCCTGATGGATCGGGTTGTCAGCTCATTTCCCATGTGTTAATCTGAGTTTTCGAATGTCCGGGGCCTTTTCGGCCCTGCCTGGGTTTCGTGGCCCCGGGTGGCCATGAGCCCCCGCCCCTTCGAGGAGTTCTGTCAACCATGTCCACCCGTCTCAATGCCCGCGCCGTCATCGAATCCATCGAGAAGCCCTTCATCAAGGAGGGTCTCCCCGAGATGAACCCCGGCGACACCGTCAAGGTTTTCGCCAAGATCGTCGAAGGTGGCAAGGAGCGCGTCCAGGCCTACGAAGGCGTCGTGATCAAGCGCAGCGGCAGCGGCATCAATGCCACCATCTGCGTGCGTCGCGTGTTTCAGGGTGTCGGCGTCGAGCGTACCTTCCTGGTCAACTCGCCGCGCATCGAGAAGTTCGAGGTCCTGCGCCGCGGTGATGTCCGCCGGGCCAAGCTCTACTACCTGCGCGGCCTCCAGGGTAAGGCTGCCCGCATCAAAGAAAAGGCCCGCCGGTAGGTTTTCGAACGGCCGGGCCGGGTCGATTTCGGGCTTACGTCCTCGCAGCCGGTGCTCACGTACCTCCAAGTACGCGTCGCCCCGGCTGCTGCGGGCGCGCTCCGAAATCGCCTCCGTCCGGCCGTTCGCACGCTCCGTCGGTTTCGTTGCCGGGGTCAGGACTGGCGTCCCTTTCGGGACGCAGCGTCCTGACCCCGGGTTCCTTTTTGGGGGCTTGTCAGTCCATGCGGGGCTGCCTCGCTTGTCTGTTCCTGCGGGACTGACTCCGCTTCCTTGTCGGTCCCTGCGGGACTGACGCCCTGGCTTTCCTTGTCAGCCCCTCGGGACTGACTTTCCCTGGAGGTGTGTGCTTGGCTGAACCCCGTGGCAAGCGTCCTCGCGAAACCGAACCCGAAGAACCCACCCCTTTTCACGGCATGCCACGGGTCCAGTGGTTCCCGGGGCATATCGCCAAGGCGACCAAGATCCTGCAAGAGCAGGTCAAGCTCGTCGACATGGTCATCGAACTCGTCGACGCCCGCCTTCCCTACAGCTCGCGCTTCCTCCGCACCCGTGAGCTCATCGGCGATCGCCCCCGGGCCCTCGTCCTCAACAAGCGCGACATGGCCGACCCCGCCCTCACCGAGGCCTGGATCGCCCGCTACCGCGACGAAGGCGTCCCCGTCGTCGCCGTCGATTCCCGCACCGGTCACGGCTTCTCGGCGCTCAACCAGGCGATCGCAGCCCAGGGCAAGCGCGTTCAGGAACGTATGGCCTCCCGCGGGCGCCTCCCGCGAGCAGTCCGCCTGATGGTCGTCGGCATGCCCAACGTCGGCAAGAGTTCGCTCATCAACCGCGTGGTTCGCACGGGCAAAGCCCGCACAGGCGATCGCCCCGGCGTCACCCGCGGCACCCACTGGATCCGCATCTCGAAGGACCTCGAGCTCCTCGACACCCCCGGCATCATCCCCCCGAAACTCGACGACCCCCGCGTCGCCCTCCGCATCGCCATGGTCGGCAGCGTCTCCACCGAGTCCTATGACGCCCTCGAGGTCGCCCGCTGGTCCTTTCCTCTCCTCGACCTCACGTCTCCCGACCTCCTCGCCCCCTGGGGCCACCCCGCCTCGCTCGAGACCTTCGCGCGCAAGCGTGGCATGCTGCTCCCCGGCGATCGCCCCGACCTCGGCCGGGCCGCGCGCACCTGGCTCGCCGATCTTCGTACCGGTGCCCTGGGCTCGTTCACGCTCGACCTCCCGGGCCAGCCGGACCTCGAGATTCCCTCGCCGTCCTGACCTCCGCCTGACCTCCCGCTCCGGGGTATAATCGGGGACGTCACGAATCGGAGTCACCATGCGCCTCGCGTTCGGAAGCGATCACGCCGGATACGGTCTCAAGCAGGTCCTCGCCGCACGCGCGCGTGCAGCCGGCCACGAGGTCGTCGACGTCGGCTGTGACGCTCCCGATCGGTGCGACTATCCTGTTTTCGCCGGCGAGGTGGCCCGCATGCTGGCCGACGCCCGGGTCGACCGCGGCATCCTCGTCTGCGGCTCCGGTATCGGCATGTCCATCGCCGCCAACCGCCATCCGGGCATCCGCGCGGCCCTCGTCTCGGAGCCCGTCTCGGCGCGCCTCTCGCGGGCCCACAACGATGCCAATGTCCTGTGCCTCGGAGCCCGTCTGGTCGGTGAGGACATGGCTCTCGCCATCCTGGACGCCTTCCTCGGGAGCGCTTTCGAGTCCGGCCGCCACGCCGATCGCCTCCTCCTCATCGATCCCCCCACCCCTGCCGGAGAGCCCGCTTGAACGACTTCCCCCACCTGCGAGCCACCGACCCCGAGATCGCCGCCCTGCTCGACGCCGAACTCAACCGTCAGCGTGACCACCTCGAGCTCATCGCCTCCGAGAACTTCACCAGTCGCGCCGTCCTCGAGGCCATGGGCACCGTCCCCACCAACAAGTACGCCGAGGGCTACCCCGGCCGGCGTTACTACGGGGGCTGCGTCCACGTCGATGGCATGGAGACGCTCGCCATCGAGCGCGCCTGCCGCCTCTTCGGCGCCGAGCATGCCAACGTCCAGCCCCACAGCGGCGCCAACGCGAACATGGCCGTCTTTCTCGCTGCGCTCAAGCCGGGCGACACCATCCTCGGGATGGACCTCTCGCATGGCGGCCACCTCACCCATGGCAGCCCCGTCAACGCCTCCGGCCTCCTCTACCGCATCGTCTCCTACGGGGTCGAGCCCGAGGCCGAGACTCTCGATTACGACCGGGTCGAGGCGCTCGCCCGCGAGCACCGCCCGAAGCTGATCATCGCGGGCGCCTCGGCCTACGCCCGCACCCTCGACTTCGCGCGCTTCCGGGCGATCGCGGACGAGGTCGGCGCCCTGCTCCTCGTCGACATGGCCCACATCGCCGGGCTGGTCGCGGCCGGCGTCCATCCCTCGCCCGTCCCGCACGCCCACTTCGTCACCACCACCACGCACAAGACCCTCCGTGGTCCGCGTGGCGGCATGATCCTCACGTCGGGCGAGTGGGCGAAGGCCATCGACAAGGCCGTCTTCCCCGGCTTGCAGGGCGGGCCCCTCATGCACGTGATCGCGGCCAAGGCCGTCTCGTTCCACGAGGCGCTCCAGCCCGGCTTCCGTCAGTATCAGCAACAGGTCGTGGCCAATGCCCGCGCCATGGCGGCCGAACTGGCTGCCGCCGGTGCTCGCATCGTCTCGGGTGGCACCGATACCCATCTCTTCAGCGTCGACGTCCGTTCCGTCGGCCTCACGGGCAAGGTTGCCAGCCAGACCCTCGACGACGTGGGGATCACCGTCAACAAGAACACCATCCCGTTCGATCCCGAGAGCCCCTTCGTCACCAGTGGCATCCGCATCGGCACTCCGGCCGTCACCACGCGCGGCATGGGCGAACCCGAGATGCGGACCATCGCCCGCGCCATCCATCGGGCCCTCAAGGCCGGAGGAGACGCAGGGGAACTCGCCGCCGTCCGATCCACCGTGGCCGACCTCTGCCAGGCCTTCCCCCTGTATGCCGATTCCCTCGTCGGAGTGTCCTGAGCCGTGCTCGAAACCTGGGGTTTGACCCTCGCCCTGGCCCTGATGGCTCCGTGGCTCGCCACGGACCTGCTCATCCCCTGGGTCGTCCGGCTGGCCTACCGGGTTGGCAAGGTCGACACGCCGGATGCGCGCAAGGTCCACAAGCTCCCCATTCCGCGCCTCGGCGGTCTCGCGATCGTCGCGGGCTTTTTTCTCGGCCTCGCTCTCGTCGAATGGCTCGTCCCGGGCGAGCTCTTCAACCTGGACGGGCCGATCGCGGGCGTCCTGGCCGGCGGGGCCCTCATGTTCCTCGTGGGCTTCATCGATGATCTGAAGCCCCTCGACGCCAAGGTCAAGCTGCTCCTCCAGATCGTCGCGGCCTCGGTCGCCTACGCGCTCGGCGTCCGCATCACCTTCATGTCCAACCCCGTGAGCGGGGGCCTCCTCTTCCTGCCGTTCTGGATTCCCCCGGTCGTCACGGTCTTCTACATGGTGGGCATCACCAACACCATCAACCTCATCGACGGTCTCGACGGCCTCGCGGGGGGCGTCTCGCTCATCGCCGCGCTCACGATCGCGACGATCGCCATGCAGACCAACCAGCCGCTCGTCGGTATCGTCGCCGTCGCCCTCGCCGGCGCGACCATCGGGTTCCTGCGCTACAACTTCAACCCGGCCAAGATCTTCATGGGGGATGGGGGCGCCCTGTTCCTGGGCATCACGCTGGCCTCCGCCTCCATCGTCGGCCTGCTCAAGCTCGTCGCGGCCGTCGCGTTCGCCCTTCCCTTGCTGATCCTCGGAGTGCCCATCCTGGACACTTCCTTCGCGATCCTCCGACGCCTGTGGAACCGCAAGCCCATCTTCAGCCCTGACCGCGGGCATCTCCATCACCGGCTCCTCGATGCGGGCCTCGATCAGCGGCGGGCCGTCATGGTCATCTACGGGCTCTGCCTGCTGCTCGGCGGCTTCGCCCTCGGTCTCGCGCGCGTCGATGGGCAGGTCCCCGTCTTCGTTCTCGGTGCCCTCTGTCTGGCCTACGGCGTGTGGAAGACCTGGTTCCTCCAGGTCCGGGAGGAACGTCGCCCATGAAACCCGTCGTGGTCTGCGTGTTCGGCACGCGTCCCGAGGCCATCAAGATGGCCCCCGTCGTCCTGGCCCTCCGGGAAGACCCCGAACTCGACCTGAAGGTCTGCGTCACGGCTCAGCATCGCCAGATGCTCGATCAGGTCCTCGACCTCTTCGGGATCGTCCCCGATGCCGACCTCGACCTCATGCGCCCCGGGCAGACGCTCGCCGACATCACCAGCCGGGTCCTCCAGGGCCTCGGTCCCGTGTTCGAGGCCATGAAACCCTCGCTCGTGCTCGTCCACGGCGACACGACCACCACCATGGCCGCGAGCCTGGCCGCCTTCTATGGCCGCGTCCCCGTCGGTCACGTCGAGGCAGGTCTCCGCACCGAGACCCTCGACAACCCCTTTCCCGAGGAGATGAACCGCCGCGTCACCTCGCGGCTGGCCGCGCTGCATTTCGCGCCCACGCCCCGCTCGGAGGCCAACCTGCTCGCCGAGGCCGTCGACCCTGCCGGCATCTACCTCACGGGCA
>JBIIHZ010000224.1:0-4408 GCA_044235265.1 Candidatus Sericytochromatia bacterium | reverse complement strand
CGGTCCGGGCTCGAGCGGGTAGACGGCCTTGCCGTCCACGTTCAGGGGCAATCCCGCGTTGGGGATGAGGCTGATGGGCTTCGTCGCGCGCTCGAAGAGCACCTGCACGGGGCCGCGCATGTGCTCCGGCCCCGTCGAGCAGTTGAGGCCAATCACGTCGATGGGCAGGGCCTCGAGGATGGCGATCGCCGCCCCGATGTCGGTACCGAGCAGCATGCGCCCCGTGACGTCGAGCGTGACCTGGGCCTGGATGGGCACCCGTCGCCCGGACTTCCGGAAGTAGCGTTCGAGGCCCGCGATCGCCGCCTTCACCTCGAGGATGTCCTGCGAGGTCTCGATGAGCAGGACGTCACAGCCCCCCTCGACCAGGGGGCGGGCCTGCTCCTCGAAGAGGTCGGCCAGTTCCTCGAAGGTGACGTTCCCGAGCGTCGGATCGGACGACGAGGGCAGGAGCCCGGTCGGCCCGATGGACCCGGCCACGAAGCGTGGGCGCTCGGGAGTGGCGAACCGATCGGCCGCCTCGCGCGCGAGCCGGGTGGCCGTGAAGTTCTGCTCGTAGACCTTCTCGGGCATGCCGTACTCGCCGAGCTTGAGGCGGTTGCCGCCGAAGGTGTCGGTCTCGAGGACGTCCGCGCCCGCCTCGAGGTAGTCCTCGTGGATGCGCGAGATGACGTCCGGCCGGGTGAAGACGAGCATCTCGTTGCAGCCCATCTGGCCGCCGTAGTCCTCGAGCGTGAGGTCGAGGGGCTGGATCGAGGTCCCCATCGCGCCGTCGTAGACGAGGATGCGGTCCTGGAGGGCCTGGAGGTAGGGGTGCATGGAGTCCTCGATCCCGGAGTGCATGACAGCTGTCACTTGATTCAAGATACCCATCACACCCGCGTCCGGAACGGGACGCGCGCGTGCCGGACCATCATGCCATGGTGGGGGTTCCCGTGCGGGAGGCCCACAGGACCTGGAAAGGCTCGAGGCCGTGCGGCCAGTCGGCCCGGTGCCCGTCGAGCCAGACGTGCCAGTCCGGGAGCCCCGGAGGAGGGGGCGGTGCCGGACGGGCCGAGGCAGCCAGGTTGAAGCAGGCGATCGCATCGCTTCCGGGCGCTCGTCGCACCAGGTTCAGAACGGCGCCATCCCCGTCCCCGAGCACGTGCAGGTCGCCGGTGCGCAGCGCCGGGATGTCGCGGCGCAGGGCCAGGAAGCGCCGCAGATCGTGCCAGATGGACCCGGACTCGGCGCGCGCGGACGCCACGGTGGGACCGGGCAGGACCGGCACGCGGAGCTGACCGGGGGCACAGGTCGAGAAGCCCCGATTGGGGCCATCCCCCCAGGGCATCGCCGTCCTGAGCCCCATGCGGTCCGGAAGGGCGAGATCGTCCCCCATCCCGATCTCGTCGCCGTAATACAGGACGGGACACCCCGGAAGGGCGAGCAAGAGACCGAACAGCAGCGCCTGCTTGCGGCGATCGCCCCCGACGAGGCTCGCCAGCCGTCTGCGGATGCCCAGGTTCAGGCGCATGCGCGGATCGGGCGCATAGGCCTGCCAGAGGGCCTCGCGCTCACCGGGCGTGACCATCTCGAGCGTGAGTTCGTCATGATTGCGCAGGAAGGTGGCCCACCGGGCCCCGGCGGGGAGGGCAGGAGTCCGTTCGAGGATCTCGCGGATGGGCGCGGCGCTCTGCCGGGCGAGCCCCAGAAAGAGGCGTGGCATCCACGGAAACTGGAAGGCCATGTGCAATTCGTCCTGCATGTAGGGGAGCAGTTGCTCGGGCGGCTGGTTGATCTCGCCCAGCAGAACGGCCTCGGGCCAGCGTGCCGCGACGCATGCACGCAGGCGCCGCAGGAAGGCATGGGTGCCGGGCAGGTTCTCGCAGATCGTGCCCTCTTCCTCGAACAGGTAGGGCACGGCGTCCAGCCGGAAACCATCGACCCCGCGCTCGAGCCAGAAAGCGGCCACCTCGAGCATGGCCTCCTGGACGGCGGGATTCGCGTAATTGAGGTCCGGTTGCTCGCGATAGAACCGGTGCCAGTAGAACCTCTGCGCCTGCGGATCCCAGGTCCAGTTAGACGGCTCGAAGTCCTGGAAGATGATGCGCACCCCCGCGAAGCGCCCGGGGTCATCCGACCAGACGTACCAGTCGTGATGAGGGTCCCCGGGACCGCGACGGGCGGCCTGGAACCAGGGATGCCGATCCGAGGTGTGGTTGAGGACCAGATCGAGCAGGACCCGGATCCCCCGCGCGTGAGCCGCCTCCACGAAGGCCTCGAAGTCGGCCAGGGTCCCGAGTGCCGGGTCGATCGCCCGGAAATCGCTCACATCGTAGCCATCGTCACGCAGAGGGGAGGGGAAGCAGGGCAGGAGCCACAGGGCCTGCACCCCCAGTTCGGCGAGGTACTCGAGCCGGGAGGTCAGCCCCCGGAAGTCTCCCAGACCATCCCCGTTGCCGTCCTGGAACGTCCGGACCGACAGTTCGTAGAAGACCGCATCGTGCCACCAGGGCGTGTCCATGAAGCACCTCCGGCCCCGCAAGGTAGCAGGGCCGGAGACCGGAAGCGAGCCACGAGCGAGGGTTCGCCCTCAGTGCGAAGGTTGCTGCTGTTGCTGTTGCTGCTCGGTTGCGGCGCGCTTGGCCTTCTCCTCGCGAGCCCGGTGAGCTTCCTCGGCCTCGGCAGCCCCGACTTCCGTCTCGAACCGGACCTGGTTGCGCCCCGAACGCTTGGCCAGATAGAGCGCCTGGTCGGCCCGCTCGATGAGGGCCGGGACGCTGTCCTGAGAGCGCATCAGCCCGATCCCGAAGGACATCGTGACGTGCAGGGGAGGCACATCTCCCTCGAGCTCGAACGTGAGTTGCTGGACGGCCTGCCGGATGCGCTCAGCCACGACGTGCGCCCCCTGCATGTCGGTCTGGGGCAACAGGACGATGAACTCTTCGCCGCCGTAACGGGCCACGAAGTCGCAGTCACGAACCGCCATCTTGAGGACCTGCGAGACCCGCCGCAGAACCATGTCCCCCGTCTGGTGACCGTAGGTGTCGTTGATCTTCTTGAAGAAGTCGATGTCCGTGAGGACGATCGAGAGCGAGTTGTCGTAGCGCCGGGAACGCGCCACCTCCAGGCCGATGATCTCGTCGAAGTGGCCCTTGTTGATGAGACCCGTGAGTCCGTCCGTTCCGGCCCGGCGAACGGCGGCCGCGTTCTTGACCTTGAGCTCGGAAATGACACTGTCGCGCTCCCCGAGCGCCATCCGCAGGTCACATTCGGACAGGGCGAGCGTCACGACGGGCAGACACATGCTGAGCAGTTCGCGGCGTTCCTCCTCGACGAAGGCATTGCCCTCCCAGACCAGCAGCAGGACCGCATGACACCGATGGCGCATGACGAGAGGCATCGCCACGACGCGACGCGACAAGCCGAAATCCCGGCGATGCGTTTCCTGATCAGCCAGAGCATCGCGTACCAGGTCAATGTAGGCAGGCGGGAACTCGAAGTTGGATTTGCGGATGTCACCGGGCAGGATCAGCTTACCGTCCTGAGCTCCGGATACGAGCAGCAGTTCAAGAAACAGCGATGCCACGAGTTCGTGCACACCGACAGCATTTCGTATCCGGTCCGAAACCCGGTTCATCACCCACATGGGGTCAACAAGCGTGATGTCTGAATCCATGCGTTTGATACCAAAAGGGGGGACACACGTGGACTAGCGCATACATTGTTCCACGGAAACGGACAATTCAAGCGTCCCCCAGCCCGGAACGAGGATGTGAATCTTCGTAAACACGCTGGAGATGGCCCGGCGTGACATGCGTGTAGATCTGGGTCGTCGAGAGACTCGCATGCCCCAGCAGCTCCTGGACCACCCGGAGATCGGCCCCGGCCTCCAGCAGGCGCGTGGCGAACCCGTGACGCAGGACATGGGGGGAGGCCGGCCCCGGATGGCCCAGCCCGTCGGCCAGCTTCCTCATCCGGTCCTGGATGGCGCGGGGTGCGAGGGGCCGGCCCCGGTGCCCCAGGAAGAGACCGTTTTCACCGGGACACGCGAGTCCTGGCCGTACCTCCTCGAGATAGCGGCGCAGCCACCCGAGGGCCCGGGGGTCCACCAGCACGATGCGCTCCTTGCCCCCCTTGCCGAACACGCGCAGTTCTCCCTGGCCGAGATCGACGTCCTCGAGCTGGAGGTTGCAGAGCTCGGAAATCCGGACGCCTGAACTCGCCAGCACCTCGAGCACGGCCCGGTCGCGCAGGCCGAGGGGGGTCCGGACGTCGAGTCGCTCGAGCAGGGCCTCGAGCACATGGTCGGGGAGCAGGCGGGGGAGGGTTCGCCGGCGCCTCGGTGTGGCCAGGACCGAAAGCGGGTGGGCCGGAAGGGCGCCCGAGCGCACCAGATAGCGCGCGAAGGCACGCAACGCGGCGATCT
>JBIIHZ010000223.1:0-4412 GCA_044235265.1 Candidatus Sericytochromatia bacterium | reverse complement strand
TCCTCGACGTGATGCTGCCAGGCCTTTCGGGTCGCCAGGTGCACGAACGCCTGCGAGCGAACCCGGGCACCGCCAGGCTGCCGGTCATCTTCATCACGGCCGAACGCGGAGATGACGTGTCGGACCTTCTGGGCCCGCATACGTACTACCTCCGCAAGGCGATCGACCTCGGCGCCCTCAAGAAACTCGTCACCGACGTGACGTCCGGGAAGTCCCGGGCCTGAACACGCACACCGTGACGGAGGCCCGCCTCCCGGACTGGGAAGAGGCCGTGGTGTACCACGTGTTCCTCGACCGGTTCCGCCGGGGACACGACTCTCCGCCGGTCGCGGAGCGGTTGCCCTTCCGCGGCGTCGCCGCGCACCACACCCGGGACGCGCGCCTGCTGACGGGTGCTCGCACGCACGAACGCCACTTCCTGGGGGGCGATCTGCGGGGCGTCCTCGAGGGGCTGGATCACATCCAGTCTCTGGGAGCCAACGTCCTCCTGCTGTCGCCCCTCTACCGCAGTCGGTCATCGCATCGTTACGATGCCGACGACCACGCCGACCTCGACCCCGGCCTCGGCACGTTCGAGGATTACCATGCCCTGCGCCGGGAACTCGCGCGGCGCGGCATGCGGCTGATGCTGGATGGCGTGTTCGCCCACACGTCCTGGGAGAATCCCTGGTGGACGCGATTCGAGGGCGATCGCCCCTTCTACCGGTACCGCACCCCCGGACGGGTCGAGACCTGGATGGGCTGGGACGTCATGCCCCGGCTCGACACGGACGACCCAGCGGTGCAGGAGGCGCTGCTCGCCACGCTGGACGTCTGGGGACCGGTGGATGGCTGGCGGCTGGACGCGGCCCAGCACCTGTCCGAGGGCTTCATCCGGCGACTCGGTGAGAAGGCCCGCTCGCTGGCTCCCGGGGCGGTCATCATCGGAGAGGAGTGGGAGTGGGCCCCCGAGGCGCTCCGGAGCGGCCGCTACGATGGCATCCTGAACTTTCCGGGGCGCCGCGCCGTGCTGGACTTCCTGTCCGGGGAGACCAGTGCCGAGGCGTTCGCGCGTCGGGCCCGGCTGCTCACCGAGCTGTATCCACGCCCGTCCTGGCCCCGATGCCTCAACCTCCTCGGGAACCATGACACGGACCGGGTCTGGGGCAAGCACGCCCGCACGATGGCCGACCTCGAGGCGGCCCTCGCCTGCCTGGTCGCCCTGCCCGGCACGCCGCTGATCTACCAGGGAGACGAGCTGGGCCTGCGCGCGGATAGCCCGGCCGAGTCCCGGGGGCAGTTCCCCTGGGAACCACGGCGATGGAAGCGACCGATCCTGGAACGCTACCGTCACTGGCTGGGGCTGCGCCACGCGCATCCGAGCCTGCGCCGCGGAGAGCTGAAATGGCTCGAGGCGTCCAATGCCGACCGCTTCGTCGCCTTTGCCCGCACCTCCCCGGAAGAGTCCGCCCTGATCGGGATCAACCTCGGTCCCCGTGGCCAGGAGCTCGTCTTCGAGGGCCGGAAGCATCGCTTCGAACCCGGCGAGTCGCGGGCCGTGTTTCACGGATCACGTTCGGGGGGAGAGCCAGAAGGGTAAGATGAGGCGAACTCGCTGCAAGGAGCAAGTCTTCATGTCAAAATCCTTCCACCCACCCCGGCGCATGGCCTTGCTGGCGTGCACGGCGCTGCTCGTCGTGAACGGTGGCTGTGCCCTGGTCGTGCCCTGGCGCCTGATCACCGGAGACTGGCGCGAGGGAGCCCCCCGGAACCCCGACCTCGTGCGGGCCGTCCCCGACGACCTGGTCCGGGCAGCCGCGACCAAGACGCTCGCCGATCTCAACGACCAGGATGCGGGTGTCGTCACCTCGCGCATCGTCCAGCAGCCCGGAGCCGTCGTCTGGCTGGGCTCGCGACCGATGCCGGACTATGCCGACCCGCAGGCGATCGCCTCGCCCTCGGCCTTCCCGCTGGCCATCCGCATCAGCTGGGAAACCGACGGCCTCACGCGCACCGCGGTGCAGGCCGAAGCCTGGCAGTACCCCTTCCGCGTGACCTGGATGGACGGCTACGACGCGTCGGAAAGCATCGTCCCGGGCAACGCCTTCACCCGCCTGCGAGGGCCTGCCGACCCGCGCACGGCAGATTCGGCGCGTCGGATGCGAGAAGAGAGCGAGTCGCTGCGCCAGCGCCTGGTGGTGCAGGTCACCGAGCGCTTCCGGACCCAGCTCGTGGAGGTGGCCCGATGATGTCCCGGATCTCGATGCGCTCCCTCCGTGCCCTCCTGGCGCTGGCGACCCTTCCCCTGCTGGCCCTCCCGGCCACGGCCCGCAACCTGACGCCCTCGAGCGAGGAGCTCGAGGCCTACCTGCGGCTCCATGATCCCGATCACCAGGACCTCATGAGTTCGCGGCACCTCCTGGGTGAACTCGGCATCTGCTCGGTCGGCGGCCAGGAGAGCGTCGGCGGGGAACTTGCCGGCTGGACTCACTGGGACCGGCGGTTCCTGCTCGACGTGCGTCTGGGCGGCGCGTGGCTGAGCCGGCGGTACCTGGGCCTGCCCACGATCGCGGGACCGGATGCGGGCACGCCATCCCCGTTCGCGAGTTCCCTCGCGTCGGTGATGGCCGGCTACAACGTCATCGGGATCCAGAACGGCGCCCCGGGGCTCCAGCCCCTGCTCGATCTGGGTGGCCGCACCGTCCTGAGCCTCGGCTGGGGCCTCAACGCGGGGCTGGCGCTCGCCCCCGGGGCCCGGCTGGGCCTCAACCTGGCCTCCGGACCCGCGCTCGGCCTGCGGTACCGCGTGCTCGACTGGCACAACCTGAACGTCTACGCCCGGGGCTTCTACGGCCTGAACCGCCAGGCAGACGTCTACGAGACGGGACTGCACCTCAACTTCGGCGAGTCCGTCATCGAGTTCGGCTTCCGGGGAGGCCGCCAGGGGCTGAACCTGGCGAACCAGGACGGCCGCCTCGGCGTCTCGACGGACCCGAACGGCCTGCCCTACGAGGTCTGGTTCCTGCGGCTCGGCCTCGGCAACTGACGCGAGCGAGGTCAGCGCGCGAGCAGGGCCTCGCGCGCACCGGCGCCCAGGTGGGGCCGGAGGATCTCGTGCAGGGCCTCCACCCAGACCGGGTCGGAGTTCAGGCACGGGATCTGCACGAGGTCCTCGCCTCCGGCCTCCAGGAAATCCTCGCGGGCGCGGATCCCGACCTCTTCGAGCGTCTCGAGGCAATCGGCGACGAAGGACGGCGTCATGACCGCAAGTCGCCTGACGCCCGACTTCACCAGCTCCGGCAGGAGGACGTCGGTGTAGGGGGGGATCCAGGGCGTCCGGCCGAGCCTCGACTGGAACGAGGTGGTGGAGCGGGCGGGATCCCAGCCCAGCGCCGCGAGCAGCGCCCGCGAGGTGGCGAAGCTGTGCGCCCGGTAGCAGGCGCGGTTGGCCTCGGTGATGCGGTCGCAGCAGCCGGAGGCGATCTGGCAGTGGCTGCCCGTGTCGTCGCTCTTCTGGACCTGCCGGACGGGCAGACCGTGGTAGCTCAGGAGCAGGTGGTCCGCTCCGAAGCGCTCGAGGTGCGGCCGAGCCGCATCGGCCAGGGCCCGGATGAAGGCCGGATGGTCGTAGAAGGGCTCGACGACCGAGACGGCCGGGACGTTCCAGGCTTTCCCCACGACGCGGAAGACCTCCTCGAGGCTGGAACCGGTCGAGCTCGCCGCGTACTGCGGGTAGAGCGGACAGACGACCAGACGATCCACCCCGAGGCGACGCATCTCGTCGAGCACGGGCTCGATGCCGGGGTTGCCGTAGCGCATGGCCAGCCGGACGGGGACGTCGGGCCCCAGGCGTTCCTGCATGGCCGTGGCGAGGGCCTGACCGTGCAGCAGCAGCGGCGAGCCCTGTTCGGTCCAGATGGTGCGGTAGGCCGCCGCGCTCTTGCGGGGCCGGAACGGCAAGATGATGCCGTTGACGAGCAACCACCGGGCGATCGCCGGGATGTCGATGACGCGCGGGTCGTGCAGGAACTGTTTCAGGTAGCGTCGCACCTCGGGGGCACGGGGGGCATCCGGGGTGCCCAGGTTGACGAGCAGGAGGCCGGTCCGCGGGAGACGATCGCCAGGAGCCATGGGGCAAGTTCCTTCGGTCAGGGTCGAGGGTACGGTCCCCGATCGTAAGGTGCCCCGGCCCCTGGCGTCCAGTCGGTCACTGGATGCGGACGAGGGCCTGGAAGCCGCCGCGCGCGCTCTTCACGTACAGGACGTCGGCGAAGGCGCCGCCGCCGCCACCCCGCAACCGGTAGAGCACGAGCCCCTCGGACACGCCCACGCGGATCAGGTCATCCTCTCGAAGCGGCAGAGCCTCCCCGCGAGACTGATAGATCCCGCTCTGGAAGGCCAGGGTCTGGGGACCCAGTGACGGATCGAGAGCC
>JBIIHZ010000222.1:0-4419 GCA_044235265.1 Candidatus Sericytochromatia bacterium | reverse complement strand
GCTCGAGAAGTCCGGTGCCATGACCGGCGGCTCGGACGGCAAGGGCGGTGGCGTGCGCTTCCTCGCGAGCCTCCAGCGCGAGGTCGACGAGGCCCGCGAGTTCCTCGACACCCAGGTCCGGCGCCATGAGCGCCAGAAGCAGCTCGTCACGGCCCTCGAAGGCGACGCCCAGCGGGCGATCGAGCGGCAGCGCTCCACGAAGGACGGGATGCGGGAACGTGAACTGGAGCTCGCCGACCGCACCCGGCGCCTCGGCGAACTCGAGACGCGCCTCCAGCAGGGTGAAGCCCTCGACACGCAGCTCGTCGCCGCGCTCGCCGACCTCGCCGGCAAGCAGGAAGCCCTCCGCGAGGAGATGTTCAGCCTCGAGGACCGCCAGAACCAGCTGGAGCTCGAGATCTCGGACATCGACGAGCTGCTCGAGAACGACCGCGTCCAGGAACTCGCGAGCCAGGTCGACGCGCACGATTACACCGTGAAGCGTCTCGAGGGCCTCCGGGGCCAGACCGAGCATGCCCTCAAGGGGCTCGAACTCGAGCAGCAGGCCCACCTCGATTCCCTCGGCCGCCTGGATGCGAGCGCCGGGGAACGCCTGAGCGAGCGCGAGGATCTCACGACCCGACGCCAGGCCCTCGAGGTCACCCTGCGCGACCTGCAGACCACCCTCTCGCGCCAGGAACTCGAGCAGGCGGCCCTCAAGGAGCGGCTCGGCCACTTCCAGCAAGAGCGCGAGCAGCTCTGGAACGCCCAGCGGGAAGCCGAGGGACAGGTCCAGCAGCTCGTGCGCGAGCGCGATCGCCTCGTCGATGGCCAGGGCACCGTTCGCCAGCAGATCGATGCCCTGCGGCTCGAGCTCGGCAAGCTCGAGGAGGCCCTCTGGGCCGATGGCCTCGAGCTGCCCACCGAGCCCCCCTCGGAGCGCTCGCTCGACGAGGTGCGCCGCCACATGCACAGGCTCGATCAGCGCATGCGCGAGATGGAGCCCGTCAACATGCTCGCCATCCAGGCCCACGACCGCGAGGCCGCGCGCCTCTCGGAACTCGAGCAGCGGCTCGGGCGCCTCACCGAGGAGCGGCTGGCCCTCCTGCAGCGCATCGAGGACATCTCGCAGCAGAAGAAGGCCGCCTTCATGAAGGTCTACGACCAGATCGCGGGCCACTTCAGCACGATCTTCGCCGAGCTTGCGGCCGGCACGGGCAACCTGCGGCTCGAGAACCCCGAGGACCCGTTCTCGGGCGGCCTCATCTTGCAGGCCCAGCCCAAGGACAAGCCCATGCAGCGGCTCGAGGCGATGAGCGGAGGCGAGAAGTCGCTCACGGCCCTGGCCTTCCTGTTCTCGTTCCAGCGGACGAACCCCGCCCCCTTCTACGCGTTCGACGAGGTCGACGCGGCCCTCGACGGCGCGAATGCGGATCGACTCGCAGCCATGGTCAAGAAGCAGACGACGCACGCCCAGTGCATCGTCATCTCGCACCGGCGCCCGATGCTCGAGCGCTCGGACCAGACGATCGGCATCAGTGCCCGGCAGGACGGCATCACGCGCGTGCTCGGCGTTCGCTGGGCCGAGCAGCAGGAGGCGGCGAACGCATGAGCGAGACCCTGGAAGCGATCCTGGAAGCCGCCCCGACCGCGTCCCTGCCCGAGCCGGACCTCGAGGCCTCACCTGGCCTCAACCCCTTGCAGGACCACATCGAGCGCGCCCTGGGCACCCGCGATCGCGGCATCGAGATCCTGGTGGATCTCGCCCGCCAGGGTCAGATCGACCCCTGGGACATCGACGTGCTGGACGTGACGGACAAGTACCTCGGCCAGCTCGACCTCACGCGCGAGACGGACCTGCGCCTCTCGGGCCGCGCCCTGCTGTACGCCGCGACCCTGCTGCGCCTCAAGGGCGACGCCATGCGGGCCCTCACCGAGGAGCCGGCCGTCGAGGACGCCTTCGGCTTCGAGGACGACCACCTCGAGTACGACGAATCGGCCACCGAGCTCGTCGTGCGGCCTCCCGTGAGTCTGCTCGACCGGGCGCTCGCGCGGCGCGCGAGCGTCAAGCAGCCGCGCACGCGGCGCATCTCGCTCGTCGAGCTCATCACGGAGCTGCAGCGCATCGAGGAACTCGAGCGCGAGGGCATGCTCCTGCGGGACAACGCTCTGCGGCGCAGCCGGCCCACGGCCGCGGATCTGCGCCAGCGCGTGATCGAGCAGACGCACCTCGAGGACCTCGAGGGCGAGATGGACCGCCTGGCCGCCCAGCTCGGCGCGTGGCTCGCGGAGACGGGGACCGTCACCCTCGACGAGGTGCTCTCCCAGTGTCCGGACCGGCGCGGGGCGTTCCTCGCCTTGCTGTTTCTCGATTCTCGGGGGAAGATCACCCTCTCGCAGGCCGAGATCTACGGCCCCGTCACCATCTCTCCCGAGGAATCCCTGACGCATGACGCGACGCTCGCGGCCTGACGCGCCCGCCGACCGCACCGCCGAGGAGCTGCAGCCCCTGGTGGAAGCGGCCCTCTTCGCCACGGGCAGCCCCCTGCCGGTCGAGGCGATCGCCGAGCTGGTGGCCACCAGCCGCCGGAAGGTCGAGCTGGCCCTGCAGCTGCTCACCGAACGGCTCGAGGCCGACCCGCACGCGGGACTCTGCGTGGTGACGGCGCCCGAGGGCTACATCCTGGGCGTGAAGCCGCGCTATTCGCCCGTGGTCGAGCGGCTGGTGCCGACGGAACTCTCGCAGGCGACGCTCCGGACCCTCGCCGTCATCGCGGCCAAGGAACCGTTGCGGCAGCCGGATCTCATCGCGCTGAGGGGCTCGACGGCCTACGACCACCTCAAGGAACTCGTCGAGCGAAAACTCGTCGAGAAGCGCCGCGACGGGCGCACCTTCAGCCTCCACACCACCGAGCACTTCCGGGCCTACTTCCAGGTCGACGAGTCGCTGCTCGCCGAGATCCTGCCGACCCGTCCCGAAGAGGGACCGGACCCCGGGGCATCGCCAACCTGACGCATGTCAGGGCAACCGGAGGTTCGACCTGGACCCGGCGTGGCCCCCGCCCGTGAGCTTGATCTGATCGAGATACCCTCGCACGGCCTGGACGGTGGCCTGCTCGCCCGAGATGGTCGACTGACCGGGCTCCAGGCGAGCGGCCAGGGCCCGGACGAACACCAGGGGGGCGGCCACCTCGGGCACGAGGAGGAACGCCTCGAGTCCGAGCCGGGCTCGCGCCTGCTCGAGGGCCCGGGCAAAGGCCTGGATCTGGTGATCGACATCTGGCGCGGTCTGATCGAAAACCGCGCCGAAAACCACCCCAGGCTCGGGAGGCAGAAGCTTGAAGGGGTGCGTCATCCGGGATTGCCCACCCCGATGGGCTTCTGGCGATCGCCCGGCGTCACCCAGTCCTGGATGGCCTTGTCCAGGCCCTTGTCTCCGTCCTTGAAGAGCATCGGATTGTAGGGGCCGCGCACCCCGGCCAGACGATCGAGGGCCCGGGCCCCCTCGGGCGTGAGGAAGACCTCCTGGCCTCCGGGAAGTTTCCGGCTCTCGGTGAAATCCCCCGCCTTGAGGGAGTGCGCGTCGAGTACCTCACCGTCCCCGGCGATGGCGCCGAAGAGGTCATCCGCCGGAGCCCCCGACCCCGGTTCGAGACGCGACGGCGTGGTCCCGACCACGATCGTCGAGTTACCGCCGATACCCCCGACTCCGCCCATCACGCACCTCCAGGATCGTCACCATCTCACCGAGACTCTTGTACCCGGGATGAGACGAAGGGGCCCACCACCGCACGCGCCGTGACAGGTGAAACCTTGCCGTTTCAAGCTCGGCAAAGCCATTTTTCATGATATAATTATTTCAATAAATATGCTGAAATATGTTCCGATTGCAGCCATGAAACCATCCTTGCAAAAACCCAGAGGCTGGGTTATGGTGCTATCGTGCCGACCGTGATTCTCGAAGACGGCTTCGTCATCAAGGTCTACACCAGAAATGAACATCGCCCCCCTCACGTTCACGTGTTCAAAGGAGGCGGGGAAATCCGGGTTGAGCTGGGGGATGGCGTGTCTGGCCCCCATCTGATGGACATCAAGTTCCCGATGTCGAGGCGAGACATCGTGAAAGCGGTCCTTCTCGTCGACCGGTATCAGGAACGCTGCCTGACCGTCTGGAGGTTGCACCATGGTGACCATCCCTGATGGGCCACGCCCGCGACTCACCGCCGGCGACGTGCTCGAACAGATCGCGGAAGTCGAAGCCGTATCCCCCCTGGCGGGGCCAAGGGCCACCCGGATGACCTTCGACAGCGCCCGGAAGCGGTTTCACCTGGAACTGGCGAGCGGGACGATCCTGGAATTCGAAGCTTCCGTCATCCACGAGCTCCGCGAGGCCACGGATGCAGAACTGGCCCGGATGGAACTCTCGCCCTCCGGGAGTGG
>JBIIHZ010000221.1:0-4439 GCA_044235265.1 Candidatus Sericytochromatia bacterium | reverse complement strand
GCCGACGGGGTCGCAGAGCAGGACGTTCCCGCCGGGTTCACAGGTCATGCCGGCCGGTTCGAAGATGTGCTGGGCCTCGTTGATGAAGAAGTTGAGCTCCGCACCGAAGCTCTTGACCAGCCCACCCTTCGTGTCGAAGCGCTTGACCTCCCAGAGCTCCTTGGGCGTCTGCACCGAGCCCAGCTGGAAGTTGGTCTTGGCCACGGTGTAGACCCAGTTGTTGTTGCGGTCGTAGGCCAGGTAGCGCGGCAAGCGCACGTTGTTGAACGACGTCAGGAAGGCGTTGGGCAGCGCATCCACGCCCTCGGTGAGGGGGATGTCGGGGGTCGTCACGGTCGAGCCTGCGATGACGTCCACGACGACGTCGCCATTCGAAGCCAGGAAGGTGTAACCGGGCTTGTAGAGCGCCAGCTTCTGCTTGGCGGCCGGTACCTGCGTCAGCGTGAACTCGCCGGCTCCGTTCGTCAGGGTGGACCGGTTCGCACTCGCGGCGGCGCCGAGCAGCAGGACCTGGACGCCGGCGAGGCCGAGCTTCGTGCGGGCGTTCACGATCCGGCCCGTCACGGTGCCGGTCGGCAGCTGCGTGACCTGCCCGATGCCGCTGCTCGGTCCGGGATCCGTCTGGATGGGGGCCGTCACCACGCGGCCGCACCCCGTGGACAGCGTCACGGCAACCAGGCCGGCCCAGAAACCCCAAGGCTTGACGTGCAACATCGTCGTCCTCTTCCCCCGAAAGCCCTTGCAGGCGTTCACATGCTGTAAAGGTTATCGCCCGGCCCCCCCGCGACTTGCGCGACGGAGGTCAAGATTGCCTCAAGAACCATTATAGGAAAAGTTAACCCGGGTCTGACGTGAGAGCGCCCGGATCCGCACGGATCCGGGCGCTCACGAGGTTAGAGGGGTGACGTTCAGCCGATCTGGATGCTCGGCTCCGCCGCCACGGTGCCCGTGAGCTGCTTGCCGTAGACGGGTTTCACCCAGTGCGAGTAGCGGGCCAGGTTGCCACGTACGGCCGAGAAGTACAGCTCGCGAAGCTTCCGCGTCACGGGACCTTCCGTCCCGTCGCCCACCGGACGGTTGTCCACGCTCTGGACCCATGCGATCTGGGCCCCGGTCCCACACAGCATCATCTCGTCCGCCACCATGAGCTCCGTGCGGTCGATAGGGCGGCACTCGGTCGTGAGACCCAGCTCCTTTTCGGCCAGCTCCATGATGGCGCGGCGCGTGACGCCCTCGAGGATGTTGTCGTAGAGGCCCGGCGTGACGAGCGTCCCCTCGCGCACGATGAACACGTTCTCGGCCGAGCCCTCGCAGACGTGTCCGTCGGCGTTGAGGAAGATCGCCTCGTCGAACCCGCGATGGAAGGCCTCGGTCTTGGCGAGGGCGGAATTGATGTAGCCACCGATGACCTTGGCTCGCGCGGGGATCATGGTGTCATCGATCCGTCGCCACGAGCTGACGCCGCACTTGAGGCCGCGGTCCATGTCGACGTAGTTGCCCATCGGCGCCACGTAGATGTGGAAGGCGTCGCGCAGGTTGTGCAGGCGGACGCCGACGATGGTGTCTTCCTTGTACAGGGTCGGGCGGATGTAGATGTCCTGGTGGTAGCCGCAGCGTTTCACGAGATCGAGCGTGATCGTGACGAGTTCGTCGAGCGAGTGCGGGAGCTCCATGAACAGGATCTTCGCGGACCGGAACATCCGGCGGTAATGTTCCTCGACGAAGAGCGCGTGGAGTTCTTCCTGTTCGGGATTCCAGTATGCGCGGATTCCCTCGAAACAACCGGTTCCGTAGTTGAAGCCGTGGCACATGATGTTGATGTTCGCGTCCTCGATCGGGACGATCTCGCCGCGAAAATAGGCCAGCTGTCTGGGCATCTCAAACCTCAAGAATCCTGACGCGCACCGGGCGATGGACCCGTCGCGTCTCGCGCGAGCGCCGTCGCTCCCGCTCGATGTCGGAACGCCCTGCATCGGAACGCCCCAGCTCCAAGGATAGCACGCTGGGGCGGCTCACGCTCCCCGTCCCGGTTCAGGGGGGGGCGAGCGGATCCGGCCAGCTGAACAGTCCGGGCATCCGCTCCGGAGCGCGGCGTCCGATGTGGCGGTAGGCCAGGGGTGTCGCGACGCGCCCGCGCGGCGTCCGCGCCAGCAGTCCGGACTGGATCAGGAAGGGTTCGTAGACATCTTCCAGGGTCGTCACGTCTTCACCGGTGGCCGTCGCCAGCGTCTCGATCCCGACGGGACCTCCCGCGAACGCATCGATGACGAGCTCGAGGATGCGGCGATCGAGCGGGTCGAGGCCCAGCGGATCGATCCGCAGCTGGTCGAGCGCCTCTCGGGCCAGCTCGACCGAGACATGGCCGTCTCCGCGGACCAGGGCGAAGTCCCGGACCCGGCGCAGGAGGCGGTTCGCGACGCGAGGCGTGCCGCGCGAGCGCGAGGCGATGCAGGTGGCGGCCTCGTCCGTGATTCCTACCTCGAGGACCGAGGCTGCGCGACTCACGATCCGCGCGAGTTCCTCGGGGCGGTAGTAATCGAGGCGCTGCACCAGACCGAACCGGTCCCGCAGCGGGCTCGAGAGCGCGCCCACGCGGGTCGTGGCTCCCACCAGGGTGAAGCGCTGCAGGGGCAGGCGCTTGATCCGGGCCGTCTGGCCCTTGCCCAGCGTCAGGTCGAGCGTGAAGTCCTCCATGGCGGGATAGAGGATCTCCTCGGCCAGGCGATTGAGCCGGTGGATCTCGTCGATGAACAGGATGTCCCCGGGCTGAAGGGCCACCAGCAGACCGGCCACGTCTCGTGGACGCTCCAGGGCGGGTGCGGAGGTGATCCGGATCTGGCAGTCCATCTCGCGGGCCAGGATCAGCGCGAGGCTGGTCTTCCCGAGCCCCGGGGGGCCGTAGAGCAGCACATGGTCGAGCGGTTCCTGACGCTTGCGGGCCGCCGCGATGGCGATCGCCAGGCTCTCCTTGAGGCTTTCCTGTCCCGTGTAGTCATCCAGGCTGCGCGGACGCAGCGAGACTTCGACCGGGTTCTCTTCGGGCCGGGCTTCGGCTCCCACGGTTCGCGGCACGGGATTCGTCGGTCGAGGTCTTTCGGAGGGATCGCGGGGCGGTCCCGAGCCGGGACCGGTCGCCTTCCGCCGGGGAGACTCCGGCCCGGTCTGGCCGAACGAATCGCCACCCGAAGGGACGATGGGCATGGCCTCAGCCTCCCACGCCGCTCAGGTGCTGGATGGCACCACGGATCGCGGACTCCAGATCCAGGTCGGGCGAGAGGCGTCCGAGCGCGTCGTGGATCTCGTCCGGCTCGTAGCCCAGGCTCTCCAGGGCGAGGGCGACCTCGCCGTGGGGGCCGGCAGCGACCGAGGGAAGCGCGATCGTGGCCGTGCCTGCCGCCCCGCGTCGTGTCCGCGAGGGGGTCACCTTCTCGCGCAGCTCCAGGAGGATGCGTTCGGCCGTCTTTTTTCCCACACCGGGAGCCTTCGCGAGGGCGGCGGCATCCTGACGGGCGATCGCCGAGACCAGCTGGTCGGGTGCCAGGTGGCTCAGGAGCGCGAGGGCCGTCCGGGCCCCCACGCCGCTCACGCCCAGGAGGCTCAGGAACAGCTGGCGCTCTTCCATGGTTGGATAGCCATACAGCGTCGTACCATCCTCGCGCTGGATGGCATGCGTGTAGAGCGAGCAGCGTGTCCCGAGCGGAGGCATCGCATCGAGATTGCGCCGGGACACGAAGACCTGGTAGGTCACGCCCTGCACGTCGAGCCACAGCTGGTCCGTGCCCAGGTGGACGAGTTCGCCCGTCAGGCGGATGATCACGCGGGCTCCATCCTTCCCGACAGAGGCTCCAGCTCGAGACGCGGGAGCCAGGTGAGCGCGAGCGCGAGGGCGTCGGCGGCATCGTCCGGTTTCGGCACGAAGTCGAGCCGGAGCAGGTCGCGGACACCCTCCTGGACTTCTTGCTTGGACGCGCGGCCGTGGCCTGCGATCGAGAGCTTCGCTTCCATGGGAGTGACTTCGCGGACCTCGAGGCCGGCCTGCTCGCAAGCCAGCAACATGACTCCCCGTGCCTCGGCAACCCCGATGACGGTGGTGACGTTCCGGAACGCGAACAGCTTCTCGAGCACGACCACGTCCGGACGGACCTGGGAGAGCAGGTCCGTGAGGTCCTCGTAGAGGGTCCGGAGTCGCTCGCCTCGGGACGTGCGGGCATCCGTACGGATGACCCCGCAGCCGATCATGCGAGGCGGGCTCTGTCCGGCGACGTCCACGACGCCATAGCCGATGATGGCGGTGCCCGGGTCCAGGCCCAACAGACGAGTCATGGAGCGATGATAGCACGGTCCTGACCCGCTCCTTGACCACCCTCCACCCCCCTGATACGATGACGCCATCCATTTCTGGCGTTCCCCTTGCGCCGTTCGAGCCTGGTCGTGAGTGG
>JBIIHZ010000220.1:0-4448 GCA_044235265.1 Candidatus Sericytochromatia bacterium | reverse complement strand
GGCTGCTCAGGCCTCGCGCATCCGGCTGGTCAGGACCTGGTTCGTGACCGAGAAGACGAGCGTCATCGCGAACAGGATCATGCCCTCGGCGCTGGCGGGACCGAAATCGAGCTGGGTGAAGCGCTGGTAGAGGTCGAAGACGACGGTCGTGCTCGAATCGAGAGGTCCCCCGCGGGTCAGCACCCAGATCTCGGCAAAGACCTTCAGCGCACTGATGCAGGACATCAGGCCCACGAGCCCCATCGTCGGAGCCATCAGCGGGATCGTGATCGAGAGATGCCGCCTGAACAGACCCGCGCCATCGAGGTCCGCCGACTCGTAGAGGTCGGCGGGAATGGCCTGGAGCCCGGCCAGATAGACCATCATGTAGTAACCGAGCCCCTTCCAGACGGTCACGAACATCACGGCCAGGAGGGCGGTCTCGGGGAGCCCCAGCCACGGTAACGGGCGAGCCAGGATGCCGGGCAAGGCACCCTGAACGAGGGCATTGACGAGGCCCTGCTCCGCATAGAGCCACTTCCAGGTCAGTCCGACCACCACCATCGGGACGATGACGGGCAGGTAGAGGGCCCCCCGGAAGGGCAAGATCCACGGACGCGTGGGCCGGACCAGGATGGCCAGCACCAGCGGCAGGACCACGAGCGGGGGCACGACGCCGACGAGGTAGAGCCACGAGTTGACGACGGCTTTCTGGAAGACGGGATCCACCAGCAGCGTCCGGTAGTGTTCCCAGCCGACCCAGGTCACCTGGATGCCAGACGAGAGATCCAGGTTCGTCCAGGACGAAGCGACGGCCATCAGCGCGGGGACCACCCAGAACACTCCGAGCATGACGAGCGCGGGAAGCAGGAACAGGTAGGGGGTCCAGGACGAAAGCCCGGGAGAACGGCGCATCGGAGTCCCTTTCTAGGTGCCGTACATCAGGGGGTGGCCAGGATGCGATTCCATTCGGCCGCCGCGGCGGCCAGGGCAGCATCTGGATCCTGCTTGCCCAGCACGGCCTGCTGGAAGGCATCTCCGAGAGCTTTCTTGAGGCGATCCAGGTGAGGCAGGGGTGGGACGAGACAGTGCGCGCGCTCGAGCTGGCGTGCACTGATCTGGCGCGCCCGGTCATCCAGCGAGGCGGAGGCACCGAGGGTCGTGAAATACGGATCCCGCGCAGCGGAGCGGATGGAGGGCATGATGGTCGCGAGCTTGCAGAAGGCGAGCTGACGCTCGGCACTCGTGATGTAGCGCGCGAGGGCCAGAGCCTGCTCGGGATGACGGGCCTTCCCGGGAATCGTGAGCTCCATGAGGGCCATCCCGACGCGCCCCGAACGCCCCTCCACCTGAGGTGCGACCTCGAGCCGCTCGTACAGGGCGGGCGCGTTGGTCTGGACCATCTTGAGGAACTGCGGGCCCGTTGGCAGCACGGCTGACTGACCGGCCTGGAAACGATCGATCACCTCGCGGTGGTCGAGGCTCAGGGCCTCGAGGGGCAGCTTGCGATCGCGGAACGCCTTCACCCAGAATCCGAAGGTCTTCCGACCGTCCGGAGTGTCGAAGGCAGCCTTCTTACCCGAGCCGTCGAGCAGCGGGATGCCGTCGAGCGCCATCAGCTCGAGCAGATGCAAGCTGTCCCCGAAATGGGGCAAGAAGGCGTGGACGCTCGGGCTCGAGAGCTTCGAGAATGCCTCGAGGAGGGCCGGGTACGTGCGCGGGAGCGCCTGTTCGCCCGTGCGTTCGAGCAAGGTCCGATCGTAGACACACACCTGGGTGGACAGGTACCAGGGCAGCGCGATGACGTGGCCCCGGACGGTGACGGCCTCGATCGCCGAGGGGAAGAAGGCCGAACGCTCCTGCGGGGTCCAGCGGTCATCCAGGGTGAGCAGCGCCCCCCGTGCCGCGAGGCGCTCCGAGAAGTCCGGATTGAGGTTCACGAGGTCGGGCGGCTTGCCGCTGCTGACGGCGGCGAGGGTCTTCTCCGCGATCGCGGAACCCGGGACGTCGATCCAGTCCACCTTGACGTCAGGATGCGCCCTCTCGAAGCCCGCCAGCGTCTCCTCGACATAGGCGGTGAAGGTGGGCTTCAGGGACAGGGTCCAGAATTCGACGTGGGTCTTGCCATCCGAGGGCTTGCCGCACGATGCGAGCATCGAGACGGCGAGCGTCGCCCAGCCGAGGGTCGCGATCCGCTTCCACGTCATCAGCACCTGTCCTCCTCTGCGCGCCGCCAGGCCGCATCACGCCGTCGCACCAGTTCCGTGACCAGCTCACGGTCGATCCGCCCCTCGCGCTTGACGTGGGAGGCCACGATCGCTCCGGACGCGAGCCGCAGCCCCATGTCGAGCTGTTGGGGTCCGAAGCCAGAACCGAAGAGCACCGGGGCCCCACCCGCTCCTCGCCGGATGGCTGACAGGTCCCCCTCATCGACCGGCTTGCCCGTCGCGACCCCCGAAACGATCACGGCATCCGCGAGTGCGCGCCCGACGGTATCCGCCGCCGTGACTTCCAGGTCGAGCGCCCCCAGAGGAGAAGCGTGCTTGACCCCGACGTCTGCCCAGATCTGGACGCCCGGTGCGATGGCAGCCCGGAGGCGAAGCAGGTCATGGGCACGCCCCTGGATGATCCCCTGGTCGGTGACCATCGCCCCGACCAGGACGTTGACCCGGACGAACCGCGCCCCGGTGGCCGCTGCGATGGCCAGAGCCGCATCGCCGTCGTTCCGGAGCACGTTGATCCCGAAAGGGCGGGGAAACCGGGTCGCCACCTCGAGCGCGACCCGGGTCAGGGAAGCGACGGTCACGGGGGGCACGCGGTCGGGATGAAAAGGTGCATCCCCGAAATTCTCGACCATCAGGGCATCGAACCCACCATCCCGGAAGGCCTCGACATCTTCGCGCACGCGAGCGAGAAGATCATCCCAGCTCCCGGCGTGGCGCGGACTTCCGGGTAGCGGGGGAACGTGAATGACACCGATCAGGGGCCACTGATGCGAGAGAGGAAGAGGCACGTCAGCTTCTCCGGGCGAGGCGGACACCGAGCGAGGACCACCAGATGCGAGGATTGCCGCCCCCGAGCAGGGCACGCCGCGTCTCCTCGAGGGCCTCGACGAGTGCCAGCCACTCCTCGGGGCTCCGGGACGGGGCCCAGCGCTCGGCCAGGTCGGGCCTGGCCAGCCACTCACGGCGACCCGTGCGCAACCAGACGATCATATCACGCACGTGCACGAGCCACGTCTCGACCAACACCGTCTGCTCCTCGAGGGGCCATTCGGCCCGTTCCTCCGCAGCCAGCATCGCCTCGAGCGGATGGCGGAGCGCCCAGGGGTCGAGTTCGTCGCGCGGCGGTTCCTGGGCAGCGCGGATGGCCCAACCGAGGCGCCCATCGGCGATGCGGGCCAGTTCTCGCGCTCGCTCGGGCGCCACGGCCAGACACTTCTCCAGGACCGCTTCGATCCGGCCGCCACGCACCTGGACGAACGGGACGACCTGGCACCTGGAGACGAGCGTGGGCAGCACCGACTCGACGGCCGAGGCGACGAGCACGAACACTGTGCCCTCGACCGGCTCCTCGATGGACTTGAGCAGCGCGTTGGCCCCGACGTCCGACAGGCGATCGCGATCGACGGGCAGCACGAAGACCTTGTTGCGAGCGGAATGAGCCTTCAGGCCAGCCTGCTGGATGATCTCCTGGATGTCGTCCAGGTGCACGACCAGCGGATTGCGATCGTCCCGTCGACCGTCCCGGTCCCGCCGCCGCCGGGATGCGGAGACGACTCGCTTCTTGCGCCCGCTGCGGGACCCGCCGGAAGCGGACTGAGGGGCCCGCACCGGTGCACCGGAACCCGGAATCTCCCAGGTACATCTGGGATAGAGGCGGACGTCGGGATGATTGTCGTGCGAGATCCGGAGACAGGACGAACAAGTGCCACAGGCATCCCCCTCGCGCGGCTCCTCACAGTTGAGCGCCCTCGCGAAGGCCATGGCGGCCAATTTCTTGCCGACCTGGGGAGGCCCCACGAACAGGTACGCATGAAAAGGATGGCGGACCGCCTCGAGCAAGAGGCGGACCGCCCGGTCCTGACCGACGAGGTCGTCTAGACTTCCGCGGGTTCCCGGAAGAATTGGAGACCTCCTCCTGGCGTGGCGAAGCAGATCACGCGGCGACCTCCATCCTTGCGAGCCAGATCGAGCCGGCGCTGGGCCAGCTGGATCAGGGCACGGGGGCTGGTGGTCTCGGCGGTGGAAGAAATGCCGGCGAGCGGCTCGAGGATGGGCGAGTACGTGAGGATCTTGCGGCAGAAGCGCTTCATGACCTCCACGGCCGCATCCGCCCCGGTACTGGGGAAGTAGAACAACAGGTCGAAGCCATCCCAGCGCACACCCCAGTCCGTCTGACGGATGACCTGGCGAACGGCACTGCCCACGTTGGCGAACATCTGTTGCTGTTCGTCCGGCGCCATGGTC